>JAISRD010000260.1 GCA_031273835.1 Treponema sp.
ATAAGAAAATTTTGATTTCATACAGGTTTTCTCCCTCCCCCTTTAGTATAAGCGGATATGGCTTCCTGGGCAAGCTGATCGCAGCGCTCGTTGTAGACATTCCCCGCGTGGCCCCGTACCCACTGCCAGCGGAGGATAAATTCCCCGGCCAGCGCATCCAATTCTTTCCATAAGTCCTGGTTTTTAACCGGCTTTTTGTCGCTGGTCCGCCAGGCGTTTTTTTTCCAGGTATGTATCCACTCGGTTATGCCCTTTTGGACATATTGGGAATCGGTATGAACGGTAATCTGCCGGGGAACGTCCTCAAAGCCCCCCAGGGCCTTGAGGGCGGAGATCACCGCCAAAAGTTCCATGCGGTTATTGGTGGTGGCCCCTTCCGCCCCCTTGGCCTCCGCCAGGACCGAAGCGCCCTGAAAGGTCTGCCGGACCACAACATAGGCCCAGCCGCCGGGGCCGGGGTTCCCCGCGCAGCCCCCATCGGTATAAATGTCCATGCCCTAATTGACCCGGATCACCTTTTCCCAGTTTCCCGAGGCCGCGGATGCAAACAGGGCGTCGAGAACCGCCATATTGGCCGCCGCGTCGGAGATCGGGGTGGGGGCCGCGGGGGCTTTATCGATAAGGGCCCCGGCAAAGGCGTCGAATTCCAGCAAATACTGATCGGCGATTTCCGTTTGTATGAGCCGCTCCCCCACGCCGGTATTTACCCGGATCAAGCCGGGAACGTCGCCGTACATGTTGAAGGGGACCTCCACCGCCAGGGTCCCGCCGGTTCCGATTGCCCTGACCCGCTGCCAGGGGTAGAGCTGGGTCCCCACGGTAAAGGTTGAACTCCGGCCGTCCCCGAAATCAAGTAGGGCGGAGGCGTAAATATCGGTCTTGAAAACGGGGTCCCGCTTGAGGGTACAAATGACCCGTTCAGGCTCCGCCCCCATAAGAAGCCGGGCGGAGGAAACGGTATAGCAGCCTATGTCGTAAAGCGCCCCGCCTCCGGTTTCCGCGATATTACGGATATTGCTCCCGTCCTTAAGGTCGTAGGAAAAAACCCCCGATGTGGCCATGACACGCCCCAGTTCCCCCGCCCGGACTATCTCCGCCGCCCGTATCCATTGGGGGTGGAAGCGGTACATAAAGGCCTCCATGACCGGAATTCCCCTTTTTTCACAGTATTCGGCGGCTTCCAGGGCTTCTTTAAGATTCATGGTCAGCGGTTTTTCGCATAAAACAGGCTTTCCCGCGTCGGCGGCCTTCTTTATATAGGTCAAATGGAGATGATTGGGCAGGGGGCAATAGACAAAGTCGATCTCAGGGTCCGCCAAAAGTTCCTCATAAGAACCGCAGGCCCTGGGGAAACCCCATTTTTGGGCATAGTTCCGGGCCTTTTCCAAATCCCGGGAAGCAATGCAATAGGGTTCAACCAATAAAGACGATTTTAAGGGGGTAGCAATCCTTAAAGCATAGTGTTCCGAACATCCCAAAACGCCAAAACGCAGTTTTTCCATAAAAGCCTCCCGGTTTTTTATCGTTTTTGCCCGACGAATGATTAAATATCATGATCGAAAAAGAAAATAAAGTCAAATGTTGACATTCCCTGCCAATATTTGTTATTGTATAACTGTCAGCCCGGAAGGGCTAATCCCTATATTTTACCTATTATTTCCGGTTTACCGGAACAACAGAAAGAGGAGAAAAGTATCATGGCAAAACAGTTGTTGTTCAACGAAGAGGCCCGGCGCAAACTGCTTGCCGGGGTTGAGCAAATCTCCAGGGCCGTCAAGGTTACCCTTGGCCCCAAGGGACGGAATGTCCTTCTGGACAAGAAATTTGGCGCCCCCACGGTAACGAAGGACGGCGTTTCCGTCGCAAAGGAAGTTGAACTGGCGGACCCCTATGAAAACATGGGCGCCCAGCTTCTTAAGGAAGTGGCCACGAAAACCAATGACGTGGCCGGCGACGGAACGACCACCGCTACAGTGCTCGCTTATTCCCTGGTTAAGGAGGGCCTTAAATCCGTGGCCGCCGGCATGACCCCCATTGAATTAAAGCGGGGCATCGACAAGGCCGTGGAAATCGCCGTAGAGGAAATTAAAAAGAATGCCAAGGAAATCAAGGACAAGGAAGAAATCTCCCATGTCGCTTCGGTTTCAGCCAACAATGACCTTGAAATCGGCGGAACCATCGCCGACGCCATGGAAAAGGTGGGCAAGGACGGGGTTATCACGGTTGAGGAATCCAAAACCATGGATACCTCCATCGAATTCGTGGAGGGTATGCAGTTTGACCGGGGCTATATCAGCGCCTACTTCGTTACCGACCGGGACACCATGTCCACGGTATACGAAGACGTGTACATCCTGATCCACGACAAGAAAATTTCCAGCATGAAGGATATGCTTCCCCTGCTTGAAAAGGTTGCCCAGAGCGGCAAGCCCCTGCTGATCATTGCCGAAGATGTGGACGGCGAAGCCCTCTCCACGCTGGTGCTGAACAGCCTCCGGGGCACCCTTAAAACCGTGGCCGTCAAGGCCCCCGGCTTCGGGGACCGCCGCAAGGCCATGCTGGAAGACATCGCCATCCTGACAGGCGGCGAGGTTATCACCGAGGAATTGGGCATCAAACTGGAAAACACCGAAGTTTCCCAGCTCGGCAAGGCCAAAACCGTGAAGATCGACAAGGACAACACCACGATCATCAACGGCGG
>JAISRD010000079.1 GCA_031273835.1 Treponema sp.
AGGGCGATCAAGCTGGATAAGCAGAAAAAGCATACCATCGAGATAATCGTGGACCGCCTGGTGGTGGGCGACGATATACGGAGCCGCCTCGCCGAGTCGGTGGAAACCGCCCTGCAAACGGCGAACGGCATCATGCTGATACTTGCCCAGAGGCAGGGGGAGGACAAGGTAACGGAGTACTTTGTATCCCAGAAAAACGCGTGCCCCGACTGCGGCATCTCCATCCCCGAACTGCAGCCCCGGCTTTTTTCGTTTAACAATCCCTACGGGGCCTGTCCCGATTGTTCGGGGCTGGGAATCAAAATGGAATTCGATCCCGCTTTGGTGATCCCCAACCGTTCCCTGTCCTTTAACGAAGGGGGCTGCGTACCCTACAATCCGGAAAGCGCCTGGCACCGGAGCCGCTTTGAAAGCCTGGCCAAACATTATAAGTTCAGCCTCAATACCCCCTTTGAGGAACTGCCTAAGAAGATCATGAACGCCCTGCTCTACGGTACCAGGGACGATATCAAGGTCCGTTATGAAAACAGGGACGGTACGGGCCACTTTGAATACAATTCGCCCTTTCCCGGAATTCTGGAGGATTTGAAGCGCCGTTATTTTGAATCCCAGTCCTCGGGTGTCAAGGAATGGCTTGAAAAATTCATGAGCCAGAAACCCTGCGAAAGCTGCGGAGGCAGGCGGCTCAAGGACGAAGCCCTGGGCGTTACCGTGGGGGGAAAGAATATCTGGGAACTGTCAAGCTTAGCGGTGGCGGATTCACTGCGCTTTTTCGAGTCCGTCAAATTCAACAATACCGAAAAAAAGATAGCCGGCCAGATCCTCAAGGAAATAAACGCCCGGCTTAAGTTTATGAAAAACGTGGGGCTTGACTACCTCTCTCTGGAACGGAAGTCCGCAACCCTTTCCGGCGGGGAGGCCCAGCGTATACGGCTCGCCACCCAGATAGGTTCAAGCCTCGTGGGTGTGCTCTACATACTTGACGAGCCCTCAATCGGGCTCCACCAGCGGGACAATCAGCGGCTTATTGATACCCTGCTCTACCTCCGCGATCTGGGGAATACCCTCATTGTGGTGGAGCATGACGAGCAGACCCTGCTGACGGCGGATCACATCGTGGACTTAGGGCCCGGCGCCGGGGTTCACGGGGGCAGGATAATCGCCCAGGGTACGCCCAAACAGGTTATGAAGGTGGAGGGCAGCCTTACCGGGGCCTTCCTTGCGGGAAAGCTTAAAATGGACATACCCAAGACCAGACGGAGGGGGAACGGGAATTTCCTCCGTCTGCGGGGCGTCTCGGAGCATAATCTAAAAAATATCGACGCCGATATACCCCTGGGGGCTTTTACCTGCATAAGCGGGGTCTCGGGGTCGGGAAAATCCACCCTGCTCAGCGACGTGCTTTATCCGGCGCTGGCCAACGAGCTCTACGGGTCAAATTATGCCGAGGGAGCCTATGAGCGGATCGAGGGTATTGAACATGTCGACAAGGTGATCGATATAGACCAGAGCCCCATCGGCCGTACCCCCCGCTCCAACCCCGCCACCTATGTGCAGGTTTTCGGGGCCATACGGGATCTCTTTGCCTCCCTCCCCGAATCCAGGGTGAGGGGCTATAAGCCCGGCCGTTTTTCCTTCAACGTCAGGGGGGGGCGCTGCGAAAACTGTTCCGGCGACGGAACCATAAAGATCGAGATGAATTTTCTCCCCGACGTATACATCACCTGCGATACCTGCCACGGGAAACGTTTTAACAGGGAAACCCTGGAAATCCGCTACAAAGGAAAAAATATTGCCGATGTTTTAGATATGACCATTGAGGAGGCGTCGAATTTTTTCAAGACCATACCTCAGGTCGCGAGAAAACTCGACACCCTCATGTCGGTGGGTTTAGGTTATGTAAAGCTCGGCCAGTCCGCCCTGACCCTCTCGGGCGGCGAAGCCCAGCGGGTAAAACTGTCCCTGGAACTGAGTAAAAGGTCCACCGGGAAGACCCTTTATATACTGGACGAACCGACCACGGGGCTGCATTTTGCCGATGTAAAGCAGCTCATGGAGGTGATCCAGAAGCTCACCGATCAGGGAAATACGGTGGTGATGATCGAGCATAACCTCGACGTGCTGCTCCAGGCGGATCATCTGATCGATCTGGGTCCCGAAGGCGGCGACAGGGGGGGGGAGGTGATAGTTACCGGGCCGCCTGAAAAGGTTGCCGCCCACCGGCGCTCTTATACCGGAATTTATTTAAAGGAATTGTTGGAACGCAGGACTTGAACGGAAAGCCTCTTTTCCTCTTTTTCTTCCTCTTTTTAAGCGGGGTCCTTCTTTACGCCCAAAGCCCGGCGCCTTCCGCCCCGGAAAGTCCCCCGTCCGGGGGATTAACCGCGGAATTTGTACTGGAACGGGATATTGCCACTTCTTCCCTGGCGGAACTGGCCGATTGGTGCCGGAGCCTGGGATTGAGCGAAGCCGGCGGCAGGGAGGAACTGGCGGCGCGGATACGGACTCACTATAAGATAGGCCTCCCTGAGGAAACTCCCGGAGCGGCTGATGCCGGGGAGAAGGGCCCCGCAGGGGCGGAAGCCGGAGCAGGCGCCGCCGCTGAAGGAACGGAAGCGGAAACGGCAGGAGCAGCGAAAGAAACGGAGGGGACGGCGGAAGCGGAAACGGAGCTATCCCCGGACGGAATGGCGGAGGAAGAGGCCGTAAAGAAAGAGCCCCTGCTTATCACGATTGAATCCGCAAAGACCACCGAGTATTTTACCGTCGAAGCCGTCAACGAGAACTATGTACGCCTGAGGGGATCGGTTTCGGTGGCCCTTAAGGACGGAGAAATTATCCACCGTATCAAGGCCGGGGAACTGCTCTACAACAGAACCCGTAATATTATGTCCGCCTCCGGGGGAGTGGAGTACATGAAAGAAGACGGCGATACCACCGAGACCTTTCGGGGCGGGGGTATTACGGTCGACCTGGATACCTGGTCCACGGTTTTTATGGAAGGCGTTTCCGACAGGGAAATTACCGAAGGCGAATCCCGGTACCGTTTTGCCGGGGAGGTTATTTCCCGAAGCGGCGAGGATTCCACGGTGCTCCGCCACGCCAGAATAAGCAACGCCGATAATGAGGAAGCCTACTGGTCTATTAACGCATCCACCCTATGGCTCCTCCCCAGTTCCGACTGGGCGGTGTTTAACGCGGTCCTTAAGGTGGGGGAAATTCCCGTATTGTACCTCCCCTATTTTTACTATCCCGCGGATGAGATTGTTTTTCATCCCGTTATAGGGTACCGTTCCCGGGAAAGTACCTTTCTCCAGACAACAACCTATCTGCTGGGCCGTCCCAAGGCGGAAAGCAGTTCCGAAAGTTCCATAAGTACCATCATGGGAAGCGGCGCCGGAATGGAAAAAAAGCTGGAAGGGGTATTCTTAAGGAGTACGGGAAAAAAGGCCAGGGATGAAAATGAAGTCAGGCTTTCCCTGCTGGCCGACGCGTATATCAACCTGGGGCTGTACCTGGGAACGGAACTGGCGGTACCGGCGAGGGCCCCCTTCGGCGAGATCAATTTATCGGCCGGTATCGGGTTTTCCAGGGATATTGTTCCGGTGGGCGCCGGCTATACCCCCTTTGCGCCGGCCTATGACGGAACGAGCGTTTGGAACAGTTCCCGTTTATTCTCCCTGGGCGTTCCTTTCAGGTACCGCCTTAATACTTCAGGTTCGGTAAACGGGTCCCAGGGGCCCATCGGCAGCGCCTCTCTGCTTTGGGATTTTCCCTTTTATTCCGATCCCGTGGTGGACAAAGATTTTCTCCACCGCTCGGAAGACTCGGATCTCCTGACCCTGATCCAATCGGGAACCACGCCGGATCTGGCCACCTATACCGATTCACTGGGCTCCTATGTTTGGAGCCTCAACGGAAATATCACCCTTTCCCTTCCTTCCCTGTCGCCCTATATTACCAGCCTTTCCCTGAGCAGCGCCACTTCCTCACTTTCCTTTAGCAGCAGGACTAACAGTGATAAGACCAACCCGTCACACCCATCCTACGCTCCGTATTCTCCGGACGCCTCGTTCTTTTTCCCCCAGAAATTCACCGTCTATTCCCTTTCCGCTTCCATTTCGGGAACTCCCCTGACCATCGGGAAAACGGCGCAGGTCCCCGGCGATCCGGTCGAAGACAGCCTTAAAGGATTGGGTACGCCCGTTTCACCCTGGGCGGCAGAAACAGGGGGGGAAACGGAGAAAACGGATACTCAGCGGGACGCCCTCAGCCTTAACCCGCCCGAGATTAGCCGGACGGCGGAAACGATAATCGGCGCCGGAAACACCCTTACCCTGGATTACAACTTAAATCCGGCGGCGGCCTCCGAAATAGACTTTAACGCGTCAAGGTGGAATAAACCCGATGATATTGACTGGGGCGATAGGGCCTCCCAGCTTTTTACGTTTAGGGCGGACGGTAACCTGGGCCTGACCTTTTCTGAAAACAGGGAACTTTATACAACCGGCATACGCTTTTACGGCGCTTCCTCCTGGCAGGAATATACCTATCTGAATACGAACGCGGCCCTGGATACCGCCGCCGCCAAACAGCAGGCCCATAGCATGACCTACTTCAACAGTTCCGCCGAGTATACCCTCGCGGTAAAACCCTTTTATAAAAACTCCGTTTGGGAAAATACCAGCTTTCAGTATACCTTAAAGGGACTTCTGGGAAAAACAAACTACGATCCCCTGGGGGATTCCTGGTCCTTTGAAAACGGCGGCTGGAACCGGGATGATATTGAGATCCACCGGCTGCAGGCGAATATCAACGCGTCGGTCCTGGAGAAAACCCAGACCCTGCTCCTTACCGCCGATCTTCCCCCGGAAGAAAGCGCCCTGGGAGCGGACGCCACCGCCAGAATTTGGATATCCGAAACAAACGCCCGTACCAGAGTCCGGGATCCCTTTACCGACCCCCTTTGCGAACCCCTGTATGTTACGGAAACCCTAAACTTTTCCGACCGTATTTCCCTGCAGCAGTACGCCATCTATGATCCTGAGTATTCGGATTTTACCATATTAACCACGGGCCTTAACTTATGGGAATTCACCGCCTCCTTTACCGCAACCAGGGGTAAAAGCTACCGGCTTGAAAATGGCAATACCCCCGGCATACCTTCCGGGTGGTATGAAAATACCGGGGAAACCCTGAATCCCCAGGAATTACGTTTGGCCTATAACAAAACCTTTTCCACCGAAGAAAGCGGCCCCTTTGTTTTTTCCCTGTCCGTCAATACGGGGCTTAGTTTTGATCTGAGGCGTTATACCTATTCAAAGTTTACGTTTAACCTGGGGGTTACTGCGACGATAAACCGTTTTCTCGACGTCTCCCTGTCCTCCATTTCCGAGAATGCGGAAATTTACCGGTACATACAGGACATACCCTTTTTTGAAACCGGGGTGGAAGTACCGGGTGAAAAAAATCCTCTCCTGGATCTGATCGACTCATTCAGATTTGACGATACCTCCCGGCGTACCTCATCGGGCTTTAAGCTTAAATCCTTCGATTTGAAACTGATTCACCACCTGGGGGATTGGGACGCCACCCTGGGGGTTACCCTGACTCCGGAACTGGATAGGGCCAGCTTTCCGCCCAGCTATATTTTTAACCCGGTTATTTCCTTTGTGATCCAGTGGAAGCCCATCAGCGCGATAAAGACGGATATGAATTATGATAAAGACGGTTTCCGTTACTAAATCCGGGCAAGCACCCTGTCGAGCGCTCCCAGGCACCAGTTCCTGGATCCGGTAAAAATACCCTGTATATCCGAACCGGGATATTCCCTGCGTACCGCCGCCGCCACGGGGAGCAGAGTCAGGGCCGCGGGGCTTTCCCGGGAAAAGGAATGGAGGGCCCCTAATTCCTCCCTGTAGGCCCGTAAAAATTCCCGGGCGCTTCCCCGGGGCCGGCCCGGAGCAAAGAGGGAAAGTTCCCGCTCAGGTCCCCCGAAGCGGCTGTCCCCCGGGCCTTCCGCCGCGCCGTCCCGCGCTTCGGGGAAATCGATCCCGGGCCCCTCTCCGCGTTCGTTCAGTAAAAGCGCTTTGGAACGGGCGGCCTTTTCTTCCAGCCTTTCCCGGTAAAACTTAAGGGATTGGGTTTCATAGTACCAGGGAGTATCCTGATTTTGGCATCTGCGCAGGGAGGGGCTGCGGTAGAGAAAGGCCGAATGGAGGGCCTCAAGGCCCTTAAAACGGGACTGTTGTTTTTCAAAGTACGGGTACAGGTAGGTACCCCGGGCATAGGTTTTTCCTCCGGGGTAGGAAAAATCCGCCCCGTAGAACCGGATCTGTTCCGCCCCCAGGCTTTCCGCCAGGGACAGGGCCGCATAGGTAACGTTGGCTCCCGAAGTGTCCAGGAAAGGCAGGGACCGCCATTGGCGGCGTATGTACTGGGACAGGGGGTGGCATGAGGAAAAAAAGCGGGGGTTCTTAGAGCGGCCGGCAAGCGCCGGGGGGCTGGCTAAATCGAGGAAGAGCAGGGTTTTTTCAGGGAACCCCGAAAAAAAATGCTGATAGCTGATATGCTGGCAGTCTATGGAAATTACCGCGTCGGGCTCTATGCCCCCGTTGAGCAGCGCGGAAAGGGCGGTGTCTGCGGCAATGAGAAAATTCCGGGTCCGCTCTTCCCTGATGCGGGGAAGCTGTAAATCCAGGGAGGGACCCGCCGCGGCGATGAGAACCCTGCGTACAGGGGCCAGGGGCCTTTCCGGAACTTCGGCCATGGGAAGGTTACGGATGATATTGGAAAACCAGCGCTTTCCAAAGTAGGCCTGTACCGAATAATCCCTGGATACGCTGTCTATGGAACTCTTTAAGGCGTCCCCGGCTGCGTTAAAGCGGTCCTGATCGTATTCGGTCCTGGCCCGCAGGGGGAATACCCGTATGCCGCCGTGGAGAACCGGCTTGTAGGTATTAAGGAGGTATTCTTCTATCGTTGAAGGGGTCGGATCAACCAGAAGATGAAAACGGGGGTCTTTAAAAAGGGGTATGTATTCCAGGGAACTTAACAATTCCGCCATGCCGTTGAGGTTATAATCGATCACCAGCACATGACAGGTTTCCTCCCGCTCCAGGGCCGCCGCTGCGTAAAAGCCCCCGCCGAGGCCTAAAAATACCAGGTACCCCTCTTCCCGCAGGGTCGCCGTAAGCCTTTCCGCTTCCCTGCGGGGGTCCACCGTTGAATGAAGGGGATGGGCGGCCCCGGAGGGGTCCGCTAAGGCCGGCAGGGTTTCTCCGGTTCTGGACCGGATAAAGCGGTAACATTGACGGGTTGTTTCCGCGGCGGAAAGCCGTGAACAGAGCCGGGGGTCCGTTGCCGAGAGGGCCAGTACGTTTTGCTCAAATAATTGTCTATTCATGATGACAGATCCATAAGTTCCTTACAGAGTTCCCCGGCGCCTATATTCCCCTCCCTATCGGGGAAGATCAGTTCCCCCAGTTCCCTCTCCAGTTGGCGTCCGAAAAGGGGGTCCGTCAGGGCGTGGCAAAGAAGCCTGACGCCCAGGCCCCTTCCCCGGGTACCGGGTTTAGCGCCGGCCCCTTGAGGCCCGGAGGTTCCCGGGTTCAAACAACGGGCCCCGGTAACAACAGGCGGGTCCCCCTGGGGGGGAACGTGATCGGGGGAGATTACGGGAATGCCGGGAACGGCGCCGGCTTTGAACGAATAGAGCCGCTTGGGGTAGCGTTCCAGCTGCCCCCTAAACCAGGATGCGTATACCTCGTAGGCCCCCGATTTGTTAATGTCCCGGGCCCGGACAAACCGCTGCGAATAGAGGGGGGTAAAGCGGTCGGCCCTTTCTTCCAGAATCCGGTCAAAGCCGTGGGGCCGGGCATGGGTACGCAGGTCCCGGTGGGCCAGGTCAAGGCCGGCGATGTATACGTTTCCCCCGCTTATATGAAAGGCAAGATCCAGCGCGGCGGCGCTGACCGTTCCCCGCATGGGAAATACCAGAAAGGGGACGCCCATTTTCCGGAGCAGGAACTGCTGCCACAGGCTTCCGTCGCAGAGAAGCAGCACCGGCCCCTGCTCCGTCTGGGAAGGAAGGGCGGCGCTGAACCCCGCTGCAATCACCGGGGTTTGGGGCCCGAAGGAACGGACCCATTCAAAAAGATGCAGCGCCGCCCAGGCCCCGCCGTCGGTGGCGATCGCCAGATCCGGGCTTATTCCCCCGTAACGCAGGGCGGGAAGACCCGAAGAAACGGCCAGGATCAGGGGGGGGCTGGGGAGGGCCTTCCACTTGAGTATCAGCGGGATACTCTCTTCCAGGCTTGGGCCCGAGGCGCATACCACAACGGGGCTGTCCCCTGCCTTTACCGATACGGCATGGGTTATGATTTCAAGGTTCCGCAGGCCGTTCCTCAGCCAGCGGCGGCCGAAGCCCCGGACCGTCCTTTTGTTGGCGTCCATGCGTTTTATAAAGGTTACGGTACGGTTTAGGAGGTCCAGGCATTTTTCCCCGTAGGCGGAAAAGGAGGGCCGCCATTCTATCACTTTGATTTCCGCCGCGCCGGCATCGGGGATTTCCCGTTCCAGGAATTCAAAAAGATCCTCCCCGCCGGGCATCCATTCGGAAAGCCCGTCAATCCCCGAAACCGAGGCCCGCCGCGCCTCGGGGGAAGCGTAAAAGGGTGAACAATGGAGCGCGATGATCCTTGTCCGGGGAAAGTTTTTCCGCAAAGGGGGAATAAGGTAGCCCAGGCCCGGTTCGACAAGTATAAAAAACCGGGAGGCCCCTCCCAATTCCAGGGATCTTAGATACTTTTCCGCCTCTGCGGCGGGATCGTAGCGGGAGTGGATCGCCCCGCCCCCCATGCAGACCGTAGAAGCGCCGCTGCGGGTTGGGTAAAGGCTTTCCGTTGTACCGGCCATGCTTGTTTTACAGCGGGTTCATCAGGTAACGAAGGGTTTTACCGTTTTTAGCGCTTCCTCCGGATCGGCGCTTCGAAAATCAAGCAGTTTTTCCCCGGGAAATGTTTTGAGTAAATGGCGGGCCAGGACTTCGCCGTCCAGTTCTCCGCTGAAAAGGACCATGCAACGGTTTCCCTTAAACGAAGATACCGTACCGAAGGCCGAAACCAGGGAACCGAGTTTCCCGCTTATGTCAGCGCCGGAGAACCGGATTATCAAGCCCTGGAGGGTTCCGAATTTTTCTATCCCCGCCGAGAGGAGTTTCAGGAGTTCCCTATCTCCGCCCCCGCTTTCCGCCTTTGAAGGAACCCCGGTTTTCACAGGCGGAACTCCGGTTTCCACTTTTGGGACCCCGGCGGATTTTTCCGCTTTACGGGGGCCCGGCGTGTCCCTGACCCCAGGGGGAAGCAGGACCCCCCCGGCAATTTCTACCAGCTGCTGTACCGGGCCGTTCCGGAAGGAAAATCTGCGGTCCTCCCCCAGAAGCAGTATGTACCTGGGCAGATCCCCCGCCGGGGAACTAAGGCGCGCCCCGCCTAAGGGAAAGGCCCGGAATATAAGGGCCGGGGGGGCGGAGCCTTCGGGGGGCTGATAATCGACGGAATAGAAGGATTGGCCCGGAACGGGGGACAGCAGTTTGGCGGCCAGGGTTACCATTTCCCCTATCCCCACCGAAGCATAGGCGGAATAGAATCCGTTTTCCAGGGCAAGGCAGATTCCCACGCTGAAGGCGCCGTAGTCTTTTAAGAGGCCTATGGCCCTTTCCGGCGCTGTACGATCCCGGGTAAGGGAAAGAAGCCTGTCCAGCAGGGCCTTTCCCTTTTCGTCCAAAGCGCCCGTATCCAACGCGGACGGAACGGGAACTTTTTTGGGAGGGGGAGAGTTTTTCCCTTCGGCAATGGCCTTGCTTAAAAGCCCCATTTATACCAGCCCCAGTTCTTCAAAGAGTTTTTTATAGGAATCAAAGTATTCGGATTTGGCGAATTCTTCTATTTTATCCTCAGGCAGGGATTCCAGCAACTGATCCATATAGGAAAGGACGGTTTTAAGTTCCTTCTTAATGCCGGAAGGAATACCCTCCGCCGCGGCGGTTTTCTCAGGCGCCCCGGCAAGGGCCTCCCCGCTTATCTCCACGCCGCCGGTTTCAATGGTAAAATCATCGGAAAATTCCGGCGTTTCCCCGGTTTCCTCCATCATCTCTATTTCTTCAATCCCCTTAAAATCCTCGAGGTCTTCAATTTCGGGGAGTAAATCCAGGGGTTCGGCATCCGCCGCATTGTCATTACCGGGGGCGGCCTCTTCCAGGAGCGGTTCTTCAAAGGACGATTCCGTGAGGGGGATTTCCATCATGTCTTCGGTTTCAAAGGTAAATTCACCGGATTCCGCCGCCGCGGCGGGATCGTCTTCCATATCCAGGTCAATCGAGATATTGTCCAGATCGGGTTCTTCCATGGGATTTTCGGCGAGGGACCCCAGATCGGGCTCGTCTATCGCCGCGCCGGTAAAATCCTCCGAAGCTTCCCCGCCTGAGAGGGCAAGGTTTTCCTCATCGGGTAAATCGGGCAGATCAAAGTTTTCCGCGGGCAGTTCCAGGTCCTCTTCCGTGCTTTTCCCTTCCCCGGGAAGCGGGGCCAGGGGGTCCTCATCAAGGTAACTGGTGTCCTCGGTCAGATGAAGCATGGGGGTAACCCCTTCGCGGAGTTCATCAAGCCCGTCCTCGGCGGGGACTTCCTCAAGCTCAGGGATTTCCTCAAGGCCGGATAATTCGTCTTCCAATTCCAGGGAAATCTCAAAATCCTCCGGCGGGGACCCGGTTCCGGCCCCCGTATCACCGGAAAGGTCTTCAAGAATTTCCAGACCGCCGGGAACGGCCGGATCATCGGAAATCTCCTCCCCCGCGTCGGAACCGGCTTCCTCGGTAAAGTTGGCGGTATTGAGGATATTATCCAGTTCATCCCCGGTGAGGGCGATTTTTTCATCGTCCTCTTCGTCAAAGAAACCGGCGTTTTTACGGGGGTCGGAACCATCGGCCCGCGGGGAGTCTCCCCGCACCGTGGAAAGTTCTTTTTTCAGCGTTGAAAGTTCGGTCCTGATCGAGGAAAGCTCGTCGGCTATCTTCATAAGAAGCTGGGTGGAAAGGTCCGTTTTTCCCGGTTCGGGAAAATCCTCTTTGCCGGCGGAAACGAAGCCGCCGGGAGGCCCGGAATTTTCAGGGGTTTCGTCAAAATCAACCCCGGGAAGCTCCTCCGATTCGGGAAGATCCGGCAAAGAGGCCATGGCGTCTTCCCCGTCAAAATCGGAGAAGTCAGGAAGATTCAGATCTTCGGCAAAACCGTCGTCAATATCCGGCAGATCTTCCATTTCGGGCAGGGAGGAAGAGAGGTCCTGGGGTTCGCTTTTGACCCATACTCCGTATTCATCCAGTTCCTCGGATGAACCGATATTGCTCCGGTCATCGTATATTGAAGGATCGTTTTTTCCAGCCATTACCCGCTCCAGCTAAACGGTAAACCGGGCCTACGCCCGGCGCAGTACGTATATCGCTTATTATCGGAACTTTTCCCGTACAGTATAAATTCCCTCTATTGTTTAATGTAACTCATGCTTTTTAGCATTGTCAATGGCGCTTTTCTAAAGAATGAAAGAAAGAAATCCGTAAATTGAGTAATGAAGCTCAAGTACCTCCTTGTTCCCTGGACGGCGGCGGCCGTCTATGCCCTGTCTTCAATGTACGCCGGGGCGTCGGGTGTTCTTCCCTACGGGGCACTGCTGAAAGAACAGGAGCGGCTGCTTGATAACCTGGAAGAACTTAAGTCGGTGAACCAAAACCTGGAAGGAACGGCCGCCGCGCTGCTCTATGACCCTGAAACCGTCACGGTACAGGCCCGTGAACTGGGCTACGGAAAGGAAAATGAACGCTTTATCCGTATCGCGGGCCTTTCCGGGGCGCGGAACCGGGAACTGACCCCGGGAACGGCGGCCGCCGTGTCAAAGCCCGATTTCATTCCCGACCGTTATTTAAAGGCCGCCGCCCTGCTCGCGGGTTTTGCGGTGTTCTGCCTGCTGGTTATTTCCGATCTGCTGGGAAAGCTCCGGCGGGAATAGGCTCCGCACCCCCTCCCCCTGCGCCGGATGGCAGA
>JAISRD010000098.1 GCA_031273835.1 Treponema sp.
AGATAAACGACCGTCCCGGCCCCGCAGGAGAGGAACAGGCTGAGCAGCAAAGCGGAAAGCAGAACCTTCATCCAAAGTAAGGAAGGGTTTCCCCAGGCGGAACCCCGGTTCCCGCCCGCGGAACCTTCACCGGGGCAGAAAAGCCGCGCTGATCCCTGAATAATCGTTGTCGATTTTAAGGGAATCGAGGATCTGGGAAATCTGGCCCCGGTGATGGGTGTTGTGCATCGTAAGGTTACTCAGCATGAACGACAGGGGAACGGCGGGGGGATTTCCGCCGTACCACTCGGTCTTGACGGGAAGATCGAGATCTCCCGCCGTCAGGGCCCCGGTCATGTTCACATAGGCGGCGTCGACGCTTTCCATCGTGGACTTCAGGTCCTTCCATTGGGCCCCGCTTAAGGGCCCTTCGGGAAGGACAAAACCCTTCGCCGGCTCCAGGGCTTTAAGCGCCGCGGCGTTCCCCCCGAGGACAGCCTCAAAGATGCTTAAAAAGAACCGGGTCCCTCCAAGGACATGCCGGAAAAGACCGGAAAGGCTTCCATAATAACTGCCCCGGTCCCGTTCCCGATCCTCATTGCTCATCTTGTCAAGAATGCCGTATACGGCCCCGTTTCCCGCCTGGTTGTATTTGGCGTAGATCTCAAAAATTGTTTTCATGGCTTTTCCCTATTTTAAGTACAGTTCCCGGGGCACATACCTGGTGTGGAGCAGTTCGTGGGCCCTATGACCGCTGGGCTCGCCGAGGAATTCCTTGTACACCTGCTGTATAAAGGGATTCTGGTGGGAACAACGGTAGGCCGACTGCTCATCGTCCCGGTAAATTCCGGCGATGCGCCTGGAACGGACCTCGTCGGTACAGCCGTAGGGCTGGCCGCCGCCGCCTATGCATCCGCCCCGGCAGGCCATCACTTCCACAAAGTGGTAGGGCGTTTCCCGGCCGGAATCCCTGGCCGCCCGTATTCTGTCCAGCACCGCGGCGATATTCCCCATCTGGTGGGCCACGGCGATGCGTATTTTGGTGCCGTTGTTAAAGTCCACCTCCGCCTCTTTGACCCCCTCAAGGCCCCGGACCGGGGTAAAATTCACGTCCCCCAGTTCTTTTTTGGTTACCAGGAAGTAGGCGCTCCGCACGGCGGCTTCCATAACGCCCCCGGTGGCGCCGAAGATCGTTCCCGCCCCGGTATAGGGCCCCAGGGGATTGTCCGCTTCCTCTTCGGGAAGGGCCATGATCTCAATACCCGCCTGCTTGATCATCCGGGCCAGTTCCCTGGTGGTGATGGATATATCCACGTCATAGCCATGACCCGCGCTTTTCATGTCGTCGTTGCGTTTGGTTTCCCATTTTTTGGCGGTACAGGGCATAACCGATACGGAGAAAACCTTGTCGGGATTAACCCCGGCCTTATCCGCCCAGTAGGCCTTGATCATGGCCCCCATCATTTGCTGGGGGCTCTTGGCGGTGGAGAAATTCGGTATCATATCCGCGTAGTACTTCTCCATATAGTCGACCCAGGCCGGACAGCAGCTTGTGATAAGCGGTATGGCCCCGGAGTTTTCGGTAAGTCTTTTTACCAGCTCCGTGCCTTCCTCCATAATCGTAAGGTCCGCGGAAAAGTTGGTGTCGAAGATCGTATTGAAACCCAGCCTGCGCAAGGCGGCGTAGATCTTTTTGGTAACGATGGTACCCGGTTCCAGGCCGAATTCCTCGGCCAGGGCGACCCGGACCGCCGGGGCGATCTGCACAACCGTATGGGTATCGGGGTTTTGCAGGGCGTTCCAGACCTTTACCGTATCGTCCCGCTCGTAGATCGCCCCCACCGGGCAGTGGGCGGCGCACTGGCCGCACTTGATGCAGGGGCTTTCCCCCAGGGGCGCGTCGGCGGCGCTGGCGATCTTTCCCTTGATGCCCCGGCCCAAAAATTCCAGGGCCCAGACATTCTGCATTTCCTGACAGACCTTAACGCAGCGTCCGCAGCGTATACACTTTTCGGGGTTCAGTACAATAGCCGGGTTTGAATCGTCAATGGGAAGGGCGCTGAGTACCTTGCGGTAGGGGCTTTCCCGTATCCCGAATTCCGCCGCGATAAGCTGGAGCTCGCAGTTGCCGTTTCGGGGACACTGGAGGCAGTCATTGGGATGATTTGAAAGGATCAACTCCAGCACGGTACGGCGGGTGGCGATGATCTCCGCGTCATGGGTGATGATGTCCATATTTTCCGAGACCGCCGTGGTACAGGCCCGTACCATCCTGGGACTCCCCGCCATGCGGACTATACAGATCCCGCAGGAAGCCCAGGGGGGAAGATCCGGGTTGTAACAGAGGGTAGGGATTTTAACGTTCACTTTCTTGGCCGCTTCCAGGATGGTCATTCCGTCCTCGACCTGCAGTGAAATGCCGTTTATTTTAAGGTTAACCATTTTATTCTCCTGCTCCTTTAGCTTTTTACGACGGCCCCGAATTTACAGGTCTTGAGGCATTCGCCGCACTTGAGGCACGCCGCCTGATCGATCACATAGGGAGGCCGCTTTTTATCGGGATACTTGGACGGGTCCGCTGCGGCAATGCAGCTGCCGGGGCACTTCTTGGCGCAGGCGCCACAGCCTATACACTTTTCGGGATCTATGAGGAAGCGCACCAGGCTCTTGCACTTGCCGGAGCGGCATTTCTTATCCCTGATATGCTCCAGGTATTCCTCCCGGAAATTCTTTACCGTGGACAGGGTTGGGTTGGGGGCGGTCTGGCCCAGAGCGCAAAGGCTCGCCTTGGACATGGCGCTGCCTATGGATTCAAGCTTTTCCAGATCGCTTTCCTCGCCGTTACCCTTGGTGATTTTTTCCAGGATATTAAGGAGCTGGGTGGTCCCGATACGGCAGGGCGAGCACTTGCCGCAGCTTTCGTCCACACAGAAGTCCATGTAGAACCGGGCCACGTCCACCACGCAGTCGTCCTCGTCCATGACTATCATGCCGCCTGAGCCCATCATCGACCCGTTGGCCGTAAGGCTTTCAAAGTCGATGGGGGTATCAAGCACCTTGTCGGTAAGTATGCCCCCCGAGGGCCCGCCGGTCTGGACGCCCTTGAATTTCTTCCCGTCCTTGATGCCCCCGCCTATCTCAAAGATGATCTCCCGCAGGGTGGTTCCCATGGGCACTTCCACCAGGCCCGAATTCTTTACCTTTCCCGTCAGGGCAAATACCTTGGTTCCCTTGGATTTCTCGGTCCCCAGTTTGGCAAGCCACGGGCCGCCCTTGGAGGTGATCACGGGGATATTGGCCAGGGTTTCCACGTTGTTGATGATCGTGGGCCGCTGCCACAGACCCTTGTTGGCCGGGAAGGGAGGCTTGGGCACGGGCATGCCCCGGTTTCCTTCCACCGATTTGATAAGGGCCGTTTCCTCGCCGCAGACAAAGGCCCCCGCCCCCAGGCGTATCTCGATGTCAAAATCAAAGCCCGAATTAAGGATATTCTTCCCCACCAGGCCGTATTGCCGGGCCTGGTCCAGGGCTATCTTAAGCCGTTCAATAGCCAGGGGATATTCCGCCCGGATATACACAAAACCCTGGTTCGCGCCGATGGCCTTACCGGCGGTGATCATCCCCTCAATGACCGAGTGGGGGTCCCCTTCAATGGTGGACCGGTCCATATAGGCCCCCGGGTCCCCCTCGTCGGCGTTGCAGATCACGTATTTGACGTCCCCCTGGGCCTTGCGGGCCAGATCCCACTTAAGCCAGGTGGGAAAACCCGCCCCCCCCCGGCCGCGGAGACCGGAAGCCTTTACTTCCTCAATAATCTGTTCCTGGGTCCACTGGAAAAGGACCTTTTCAAGCCCCGCGTAACCCTCACGGGCTATGTACTCGTCGATATTTTCAGGATCGATGACGCCGCAGTTGCGGAGTACCACCCGGAACTGCTTCTGATAGAACTGAATGTCCTCGATGGCCGTTTCGGTTTTAGTGGAATTGTCTTCTTTATAAAGGAGCCGTTTAACCTCGCGGCCCTTTACTATCTGTTCGGCAATGATCTCACGGGCGTCCTCGGGTCTGACGTCCACATAGAAGGATTCCTCGGGAAGCACCTTTACGATGGGGCCCCGTTCGCAGAAACCGAAACAGCCGGTCTGAACGATCTGAACCTCGTTGGTAACTTTCTGGGCCGCCGCTTCCTTGAGCAGCTCCTCGTAAATTTCCCGCCCCTTGTTGGATTCACAGGCGGTGCCCCCGCAGCACAGGATAAAGTGGTTAAACGCCATGGTACTCTCCTACTTCATGATGTCGGCCGCGGGCCTGTTAAGAATATGGTTGTCAAGCAGTTCATGCCCCAGGATATGCTTTTTTACGATTTCACCCGCCACGGCGGCGTCCACGTTGCCGTAGATCACTCCGGGCATTCCGGGGGAAATGACCTCAACGGTAGGCTCGGAATGGCACAGCCCCATGCATCCGGTCTGGCGCACCAGCACCTGATCCACCAGCTTGTTTTCGTCCAGCGCGTTGATAAAGGCGTCCAGGGTTACCTTGGCCCCCGCGGCGATACCGCAGGTCCCCATACCCACAATTACCTGGATGTCCTTCCCCTCGGCTTCCCGCCTCTGGATGTCCGTCTTTTTGGCTTCCCTGAGTTTGCGAAGCTCCTCCAATGTCATTGCCATAGCTCTCTCCTCGTTATGCTTATCTAAAAAAAGGAACGGGAAAAAATCCCCAATTCCTAGGCTGATTCCTCTTCCTCGAGGGATCTCAGATACTTCCCCAGCAGGACCAGGGAGCCCGCGTCCTCAAGATCCCCCAGGGCGCCGGCCAGCTCCGTTTTCTTAAGCTCGTAATCAAGGTCCCCCGCCCCGCCCTTTCTGGACCGGCGTATGATTATTTCTTCCGGACCCTGAAAGAGCAGTACGGTACGGAACAGGCCGGGAATATCCCCCACCGGGGGGGTATCCACATTACCCAGATCGAACCAGGCCTCCACAACGGTACCCTGCCGTTCCCCGGCCTTTTCCGACCCGGCCTTAACCGATGAAATATCCCAGCCCCCCCCCGAAAGGGAGGCGGTCTGTATCAGGAAGGGGATACCCAGTCCCACCTTCCTGCCGGGATGCTTCACCCCATCGGTAACAAAGGGATCAAGGGCCCTGTCCAGTTCGGCCCTGTCCATCCCCCTGCCGGTATCCCTCACTAAAAAACGGAATTCCCCGCCTCCCGCGGGATTTCCCCCGGGACCCGGCGGGGGGAAATTCTCCCGTATTTCCAGCTCCACCAGGCCGACCCCCGATTCGGCGCCGTTTTGGGTAATATCGGCAACCAAATCGGCTAAGGTAAAATGCAAGCGGCCTAGTTCCTGTATTTGGCGATAATTTCCGGAAGCTGATCCTTGTTGAGCTTCCCGTAGGTATCGGTCCCCACGGTGATAACCGGGGCAAGGCCGCAGCAGCCCACACAGCGTACCGGATCAATGGAAAAAAGACCGTCTTCGGTAACCCCCCCCTCCCCTATGCCGAGGAGATTCCGGGCTTCCTCAATGAGGTCCTGGCCTCCCTTGAGGTAACAGGCTGTCCCGAGGCAGACGGAAATCTTATGCTTCCCCGGTTTGGTGGTCTTGAAAAAGTGATAAAAGGTGATTACCCCGTAGATCCTCGCCAGGGGTATGCCGGTCAGCAGGGAGAGTTTTTCCGCCGCGGGCCGGGAAATAAAGCCGAAGGTTTCCTGGGTTTTATGGAGTATCATGATAAGACTCCCCGGTTTAGCCTTCCATTCGTCGATAAAGGCCATTAATTCAGCAGGAAAGCTTATCGTTTCCTTTTCGAGCGCCGCTTGAGCCATGAAAACCCCCAAACTAATAGTAATATGGTTGAAGGGGCCCCAAAATCGCCTCTTTCAGGACCCTTCTGGTTTTATTATAGGGGGGAACCCAAAAATTTTCAAGTGGACGGATAGGGGTTGTTCCGGCGCAGGTCCGCTTTAATATCCTCAAGGGCCCGCAGGAGGTGTTTTTCGACGGCCCGATCTATGGTATCCAGCATGACGTCGTTGTAAAAAAGCTCCTGCTCCCCCACAAAAAAGTAAAAGGCCGGGACTTCCAGGGATTCGGAAAGCTTCTCCAGCAGTTCGGCGGAGACAAAGGTCAGGCCCCGCTCGATGGCGCTTAAATGTTTGATGGAAATGTCCGCTTTTTCGGACAACTGCTCCTGGGAAAGACGCCTTTCCCTGCGGTAGAACTTTAAATTTTTGCCGAACGAGACCTTCATATTCATATCATACTTATAAGTCTAGCGGACCCTGCAGGGTTGGCAACAAAGCGTCATGTCGGATATTTCGCTGACTTTGAAAAGAATAGACGTTTCAGGTGTATTTTTCATTGACAAATGGACCTGTTACGTCGATAATAGGAGTAAAATAAACTTGTCAGGTGTTCTCTTTTGAGGATTGTGGAGGATATTTCGGTGGATTCGGAGGATAGTAGAGATGAAAAATTTGAAAAAGATTGCCGCGGGGGGGTTTTTGCTGGCCCTGGTTCTGGGGGGCTGCGCAAGCCCTGTGGAGGACAGCGGACCGGTCTCCCCGCCGCCAAGCGTTGAAACTGTAGCCCGGCCCGCGGCGGATCCGGCGGCGGTTCTGGGGGCGACTAAAGCGCTGGGAAGCACCGTAACGCTGTCAAGCGCCACACCGGGGGCGGCGATCTACTATACCACCGACGGCAGCGATCCCGGCGCCGGCAGTACAAGGTATACTTCCCCCATTAGCCTAACAAGGGCCTATACCCCCATCAGGGCCATCGCGGTTAAATCCGGCATGAACGACAGCGAAATACTGACCGCGGAATACCGGCTGCAGCAGGGGTCTTATGTGGACGGGCTCCGGGCGGCGCCGGGAAACGGAGGGGGGTACCCCTGGTCCTCCCCCATCTCTCCGATCCGGGTGGCGAGGGGATCCGTGGTAGATCTGGCATGCAACACCACAGGCGCGGATATCTATTATACCACTAACGGCAGTACTCCCGGCGTTTCCAGCCCGGTGTTTAATCCT
>JAISRD010000128.1 GCA_031273835.1 Treponema sp.
GCGGAGAAGCGCGGCTATTTTTTTATGGTAAAGCTGATCTCCCTTGAGGATCCCAGGTAGCGTTCGTTCCCGGCAAAGGAAACCCTTACCCGGTAGCGGCCCGGATCGGAGGGGGGGCCCGGCAGGGGATCTTCGGAGTCAGCGGCATAGTAGGTAACGGTAAGGGGTACGGGTTTATCCGCTTCGGCGGAAACCTGTTTGGGCAGGCCGTCCCAGGCCGCTTCCTGGTTTTCTCCGGCGGTGATCGTAACCAGGGCCTTCTGGATATAGTATTCCACCGAAACGGGCCTCCCCCCGGCGTAGCCTTCTCCGGCGGGCCGTTCTATCCGGGCGTAGTAAGACCCCACTTCGGAGGGGGCCTCGGCGCTTCCTCCCTCGTCCCGTTCCAGGGCTTCCAGGCTTGGAAAATAGGTAATGACCAGGGGGGCGCCGTCCCCGGCGCTGCGGGCGTCGATGGGCTGCCTTTCGCCGTTGTAGAGGGTATGCTGATAGGTCGCCGAGGTGATGATGGGCGGCTCCGCAGGCTCCGGTTTCCGGGTCCCGCAGGAGAGGCACAGGGCGGACAGGACAAACAGGGGGATAAAGAATTTCACGTCCACTCCAGATCCGAAAGCTGGGTCGAAAGGTAGCGTTCCCCTGAATCGGGGAGTACCGCCACGATGTTTTTACCCCGGTTTTCTTCCCGGCCGGCAAGCTCCAGGGCGGCCCAGAGGGCGGCCCCGGCGGAAATGCCGGTGAGTATCCCCTCGATCCGGGCGGCCCGGCGGGCGGTAACGAGGGCGTCCTCGTTGGTAACCCGGATAATCCCGTCCAGGATGGAACGGTTAAGCACCTTGGGAATAAAACCCGCGCCTATTCCCTGAATGCGGTGGGGGCCGGGCCTGCCTCCGGAAAGGACCGGAGACGCGTCGGGTTCCACGGCGATGATCTTTACCTCCGGCTTCCGGGCCTTGAGCACCTCCCCGACCCCGGTTATGGTTCCGCCGGTCCCCACGCCGGCCACAAAAATATCCACGGTCCCCTCCGTATCGGCCCAGATTTCCAGGGCGGTGCCCCGCCGGTGGGCCTCCGGGTTGGCGGGGTTTTCGAACTGGAGGGGCATAAAACTGCCGGGAATCTGGCCGACCAGTTCCCGGGCCTTCCTGACCGAACCGTTCATCCCGTCCTTTGCCGAAGTAAGGACCACGTCCGCCCCCAGCATCGCCGCGAGTTTACGGCGTTCCACCGACATGGTTTCCGGCATGGTAAGGATCAGGCGGTACCCCCGGGCGGCGCAGGCAAAGGCCAGGCCTATGCCGGTATTCCCCGAGGTGGGCTCGATAACGGTTCCGCCGGGGGTGAGTTTTCCATCCCCTTCGGCGGTGTCAAGCATGGCGGCCCCGATACGGCATTTGACGCTGTTCATGGGGTTAAAGGATTCCACCTTGGCAAGGACCGCGCCGGGAAGATCCTTCCCCAGCCTGGCAAGCCTTACCAGGGGGGTGTTTCCCCGGGCCTGGGTAATATCCCCGTAAACGGTTCCCCGGAAGAGGGGGATGTTTTGTTTACTCATATTGAATACTCGCTTTCCTGATTAAGGTCATACTGGAACATGGCGAAGATCCTGTCCTGAATATCGATGATCCCGGGGTCCGTCCGCGCCCTGGGCCTTGCTATATCCACCGGTATGCGGTTCCGTATCGTGCCGGGGCCGGGGGAAAAAACCACCACCTCGTCGGAAAGGTACACCGCCTCGGAGACATCGTGGGTAACCATGACAATGATCACCGGAAAGGAACTTTTCCTGGTCTGTTCCCAAAGCCGCAGAAGATCGTCCTGAAGCTTTTCCCGGGTCAGGGCGTCCACCGCTGCGAAGGGCTCGTCCATCAGTATGATCTTGGGCTCCACCGAAAGGGCCCGGGCAAGGGCCAGCCTCTGCCGCATGCCCCCGGAAAGCTGGGAAGGGTATTTGTACTCGGCCCCGCCGAGGCCCACCTGGTTTAGAAAATACCGGGCCTTTTCGTTTAACTCATTCCGGCGGGGCTTCTTTTTCCCGTTTCCACTGCGGAGCGTGAGGGCGAAATTGATATTCTGGAGAACCGTCATCCAGGGAAAGATCGCGTAATCCTGAAAAACCAGGGCAATGTCGTGTTTGGGCCGGTCCCGGAAAACCCCGTTTGCCAGGGGCGAAATAAAGCGGTAACGGCGTTTGTAGTCTTCCATCTCCTTCCGGGTCGAGGGGAGGGGCTCCAGTACCCGCTTGCCGTCAATAATAACCTCCCCGTCGGTGGGCGCCTGGAGGCCCGCCAGGATCTCCAGAAAGGTTGATTTGCCGCAGCCCGAGGGGCCCAGCAGGGTAACTATCTTTCCGTCGGGGATGCTGAGGCTGACATTCAATACCGCCGTAAGCCCCTCGGCAAGGCCCTTTTCGTTAATCACGGAAAAAAACTTGCTGATGCTCTTAGCTTCTATCATCAATATCCCCCTCCATCAGTATCCCCGTTGTGGTTCTTTTCATGTTCAGCGTCCCAGCTTCCAGACCGCCAGTTTAATTTCAACATACTTCAAAACTTCGATAAGGAACCATCCGATAAAGCCGAGGATCACCATGCACACCAGCATTTCGGGGATTACAAAATAATCCTTGGCCTGGCCCAGGAGATACCCTATGCCCATGCGGCCCCCGTAGGATTCGCCGATCAGGAGCATCACAAGCCCCATGGCGACCCCGGTCTTGAGGCTCATGATGATAGAGCCGAAGGCGTGCCAAAAATAAATTTTCCGCAGCAGGGTAAATTCGCTGGCCCCGAAAACCCTGGCCGATGCAAGGTAGCGGGGATCGGTATCCTTGATGCCCTGGTAGGTGTTAAAGAGGACAGGGTAGAAGATCCCGATGAACATCAAAAATATGTGCATTTTGGAACCGATGCCGAAAAAGATGATCGTCATGGGAACCCAGGCCGGCGGGGGAATAGGGGAGAGGAGCTGCCAGAGGGGGAGTATGAAAGCCCGGATCTTGAGGTTCCAGCCCATCAAAAGGCCGATGGGAACCGCCAGGATCACGGCGGCGGCAAAGGCGGCAAAGAAGCGGCCCAGGCTGTACAGGATATGAAGGACCAGCTGCCGGTGAAGCAGCATGTCCCAGAATTTTCCCGCCACCGTGCTCAGGGAGGGAATAAGGCTTTTGGGCAGCACCCCCCAGCGGGGAAGGAATTCCCACAAAAGGAGCAGGGGTATCAGTACCGACAGGAATTCCGGGGAGAAAAAATTCCCCAGGGAATTTTTGAGGAACCCCCAGAGCTCCAGAAAAACCCGGCGTATCCCCCTGGTCTCATAATTTTCCGTCATACAGACCCCCGCAAGGCGGCCGGAAACCGTCCGGGAATTTCCCGGACGGCCCGGTTATTACCAGGTGATGCGCTTAAATTCAGGGGCAAACAAAGCGTCGCCGGGGTTCCGGTCTATGGTTCCCTGGTTTACCAATGCCTGGGCATAGCCCTTAAGCCCCTGGGTGTCAAGGCGGGTGGTGAATCCCAGCTTGGGATTGCTGTTGATGATGGCCTGTTCGGAAACGTTTACATATTTCCGGGCTATGGCCACAATGTCGGGCGCGGTGGGATTCTTCAAAATCAGCTTGTTCGCTTCGTCAATGGCCGCGATAAAGGCCTTGGCGTCCTTAAGGCGGGTCTTGATGAAGTTCGTATTGGCGTTGATCGTCCGGCAGGGCGGGTTAAGGCCCGCCAGGTTCGGATCGGTCCTGCCGTCGCCGTTGGCGTCGGAATGCCCGTCAAAGATCGTCTTGTATTTGGACCGCCCCGCGCTGTCCTTAAGCAGCAGGGCTTCCGCCACAAAGGGCTCTTCCAGGATGGCGCCGCGGACGCTCCCCGCTTCCAGGGCCGCCAGGGCCGCGCCGGGGGCCAGGGAAACCAGCTCAAAAACAGTATTGTACTCCCCCTTTAGGGTATCCCGGATGGCGATGACCGCGCAGCAGGTGGTGGAAAGCCCCGCAAGCTGGAGATTCTGAAGGTCCTGAGGGTTTTTTATGGGGGAATTTACCGGCACCACCAGTACCGACGTACAGGGTATCTTTACCTGGCTGATGATGGTTATGTTCTGCCCCCTGGCGATGGGGGTAATAACCCCCGTGGGGCAATTAAACACAATATCCGCTTCCCCCCCGACCACCGCGGCGACGCCGGAACTGGTCTGTCTGATTTCCACATCAAGCTTCCGCTTTGAGAAAAATCCCTTCTCGAAGGCCACATACAAATTAAGGTGATGGGTTGAATTTGCATCGGCGACGATGATCTTCTGCCTTGACCGCTGAGCCCACAGCGCCGTTCCCGCCAGCAGGAACGCCAGGGCCAGACACGCGATTTTTTTGTTCATAACGATAAACCTCCTGTTAAATTCCTAGTAAATATATGGGATTATATTACAATATGCCGATAGGAAAAGTCAAGATGTATTATGAAAAAATCCGGTTTTTTTAAGCTGCTATTCGGTCTTTGCCGGCAGATTTCCCAGCAGCTCAATCCGGGCCTTAATGTAATCCAGCTTATCCTGGTTCAGTACCGCCCGGCGGCGGCGGGTGCCCTTTAGTTTTTCCACCTCGTAGTTTCCCCGGCTGACAAATTTTCTTTCCATCCCTTCGGTGAACCAGTACACCAGGGCTATGCTCTCCGTATCCAGTTCCAGGGCGTTTATCCCCCTGCGGCTTATGGCGCTGCCTGAATTAAACAGACAGGGCACGGAGAGTTCGTCGCCGTAAAGGCTCTGGCGCAGCACGTCCCTCCGTTCGGATCTTTTAAGTTTGCCCAGCTCGGTAAGCAGGGTTTCCACCTCTTTGGCTATGATCTCCTTTTCACGCGAAGCGGGATAATCCCTGCAGAGCCGCTCTATCTCGAACTTGATAAAATCAAAGCGCCCCAAAGACTCAAAGAGGGCCCTGTGGGTGTGGCCTATGACGGAAATACAGTTATGCCGCCGGGAAAAATTATAGGCCTGCCGTTCCGCGAAAAAACGCCGGTGGGGGCTGCGGGCGCTGGAGATGTTTCTGATCCCGAAGGGGGTTAAGACATAGCGTAAGAGGCTGCGGACCACGTTGTTGTAGTTGGTGTAAACCCGCGACGACTGATGGCCGTGGTACACATAAATGGGAAGCTGGGCCGTGTTAATGCGCAGGACGTCGTACAGTGGATAGGGGTAATTTTTCTCAAAAACCAGATCCCCGTCATGGTTCCCCAGGGTTTTGGTAAGCCGGTTTTCCCCGGTAAAAAGATCAAAAATACGGTACAGATTCGGCCACTGTTCCCGTATCTTTTTTAGGGAATAACGCTGAAGTTCCTCCACATCCCCGTTAAGGATGAGATGCCAGCCTGCCGGATAATAGTAGTATTCCAGCATCTCCGCAAGGAGTTTTCCGTTGGGGGCAAGATCGTCCCGGTTCCCGCAGCCCATGTGGAGGTCGCTGATAATCAGCGCCTTTTTTACGGCGCTTAAATCAAGGACGGCGCCCCGGGCCGGATTAAGAATGCCGGAAGAAAAGCCTGTCTCAGCCATCCTGTTTTCCGGTATCTTGAGTATTCCCCTCCGGGGCCGACCGGCCGCGCCGTTTTTGATATTCGAGAAAATCCCGGCGGGTAACTATCCCCGTAAGCCGCCCCTCTTCCACAATGGGGAGGTGCCCTATGTGGTACTTGTAAAAGAGCCGCTCCACCTCGCGCATGGTAATGGAAGAATCGGCGTTGATCACATCCTTGCTCATAAAGGCCTTAACCGGACAGTGCATACGGGAAGCCCTGCGCCCCTTCATGATCTCCCGGAGGGTTAAAAAGCCCGTGAGCTCCCCGGCGTCGTTCAGCACCGGCAGCCCCGTGTGGTTGACCTCTTCCATATAGATAGACGCTTCAAGCAGATTGACGTTTTCATTTACCGTAAACACCTTCCGGCTCATAATATCCGCGGCGCGGGTGGCCGGAACAAGGGAAGTTTCCAGGTATTCAAGAAATTCCTTAAAAAAACCCGGACCCTCCCTGCCGGAGATTTTTACCGACCCGGCAAGCTGGTGGCCCCCGCCTCCGTAGGCGGCAAACAATTTATGCAGATCTATGCGCCGTTTCTGGCTGCGGCCTATGACCAGGATGCTCTTGTTTTTCCGTATAAAAAATACCGCGAAATACGCGTCGGGATTTTCTATTTCCATGATCTTTTCCACCACCGCCGCAAGGCCGGGAATATTTTCTTCCAACTCAAGGTAACTTAAGAGCACCTCATGGCCCTGGATGTTTCTTTTTTCCGCCGTCAGAAGAAGCTGATTCAGCGCGGTTATCTGATCATCCTCCTGTATCGTTTCCAGAAAGGATTTTACCAGCCTGAGCGACGCCCCCTGATCCAAAAGCCATGCGGCGACTTCAAAATCCTCGCGGCGCACCCCCTCGTAGCTGAGCCGCCCCGTATCGGCATAAATCCCCGTAAGGGCTATGGTGGCCTCCTCAGTCTCCAGGCACAGACCCTTCTCCATGGCAAGCTTGCCCAGAAAGGTCGTGTTGGATCCCCAGGGCGCCGCAAACAATTCCGCCCCCAGGATGTCGCATTCCCCCTCAACATGGTGATCGTAGATTCTGATCTTGGGATACGAATTGTTGATGTGGGAAAAGTACTCCTTAACCCGTTCCGAACTTGAGGTATCCACAATGATGATATTTTCCACCCGTTCTTCCGCCACATCCTTGGGATTGATACAGTTAAACCTGTCCTGGTAGAGATGGTAGAGACGGTAGGCGACAGGATGAATGATCCTGCTCCTGACCAGGGTGTAATCGGGAAAGAGTTTTTTTACCAGGATAAGCGAACCAAGGCAGTCCAGATCCATGTTGGTATGACCGAATGCGATATTCACAATGGGTGAGAGTATAACAGGTATTGGGGAAAATGTTATACTGTGGACATGACGATCTGGCTTGCATCGGGAAATGAACATAAACGGCGGGAACTGGCGGCGATTTTCGCGGGACACAGCCTCAAGACCCCCGTTGAGGGGGGATTTACGGACTTTGACCCCCGGGAGGGGACCCAGGGCTTTGAGGAAAACGCCCTGATAAAGGCAAGGGCCCTCTACGGCCTTCTGGAAGGGGCGGGCCTTGAGGGTCCCGTGCTGGCCGACGATTCGGGGCTCTGTGTGGACGCCCTGGGGGGTCGGCCGGGGGTTTATTCGGCCCGGTACGGCGGGGGAAAACTCGGCGATAAAGAGCGGAATCTGCTTTTGCTGGCGGAACTTGACGGGGCCCTGGCGGCGGCCGCCGGCAGTCCGGCCGGCCCCGGTACAGCCGGGGCGGCCTATCCCGGCATGGCCGGGGCGGCAACAGCGGGCCGCGGCGCCCGTTTTGTATGCGCCATGGTCTTTTTATGGGGACATGAGCGTTACTGCCTGGTCCGGGAAAGCCTGGAGGGGGTAATAGTCTCCGGCCCCGGGGCAATACGGGGGAGCGGCGGCTTCGGCTACGACCCGATCCTGTACCTGCCGGAAAAGGGTAAAACCCTGGCGGAGCTTACGGAGGAAGAAAAAAACAGCCTAAGCCACCGGGGTAAGGCGGGAAAGATCATCGCACAGCTGCTGGGCCGGTGACTTAAGCCGCCGGTCATTCAAACCCGCAGAAATTAGACAACGTTACGGTCATGGAGAATTTACATCCCTGTGCGTCCATGGTTTCGGCGATGTTACGGAGCAGGGCAAAAACCCCGCCTGAGGACCCCCGGACCACCGTGGACATCCTTCCCGTACTGTGTTCAAGGCCGCTTTCCCGGATGACGGACAACGCCCTGCCGATCTCCGGCAGCGGATCGGTTTGAGCGAGGGGATAAAAGCTCAGTTGACAGGAGATCAACGGTTCTTTTTGAATTTCACGCATACGAATCCCCC
>JAISRD010000217.1 GCA_031273835.1 Treponema sp.
GAAAAAGTGTATGGTTTAATATTAGAGAGTGAAGAGCAGGTTGATGGTAAATTGAGAGCAGATCAATGATAGTAATGAAATTTGGCGGCAGTTCGGTCGCCGGGGCCGGACGCATACGGAGCGTAGGGGAGATCATCGTCTCCCAGATCAAGCGCAGGCCCATACTGGTACTTTCCGCCATGGGTGATACGACGGATCATATTCTTGAGGCCGCCGATACCGCAATAAAGAAGGGCTTTGTTTCCATCGAAAAAATTGAAGAGGTCCATCTTAAGACTATTGCCGAGCTGGGGCTGGGAAAGGCCCTGCAGAAAGAAATGAAAAACCTCTTCTGGGAATTGGGGAGCCTTTTAACCGGCATCTCCCTTACCAGGGAGCTTACCGGCAGAACCAGGGATTATCTTGTATCCTTCGGCGAGCGTATGTCGGTGCGTATTACCGCGGCGTATCTGCGCAGCATAAAACTGGAAGCCCGGGCCATTGACGCGTGGGACGCGGGCTTTGTTTCCGATTCCTCCTTCGGCTCGGCGGAACTCCGCGGCGAAAGTTCCGTACGCATCTCATCGTTTCTCTATTCGGTCATAGCCGAAGGCATACTGCCTGTTATCACCGGATTTATCGCCAAAGACGAGAACGGGAATATTACCACCCTGGGGCGGGGCGGTTCGGACCTTTCCGCCACGGTGATAGCCGCCGCCTGTAAAGCCGAGGAGGTTCAGATTTGGAAGGATGTGGACGGCATACTTACCGCCGACCCTAAGCTGGTCGGGGACGCGAGGCCCGTGGAACGGGTAACCTACGACGAGGCCGCCGAGCTTGCCTACTTCGGCGCCCAGGTGCTCCACCCCCGGGCCATGCAGCCCTGCATGAAGACGGGGATCCCCGTGCTGGTAAAGAATTCCTACAACCCCCAGGCGCCGGGCACCCGCATCGAGGCGGGGTCCGATAAGAATACCCCCCTCATACGGGCCCTTACCAGCAAGACCAACGTAATCCTGGTGGACATCGCTTCCACCCGTATGCTCGGTCAGCCGGGTTTCCTTGCCGAGGTATTCAGGGAATTTGCCTCAAAGGGCGTTTCGATCGACATGGTCGCCACCAGCGAGGTTTCCGTGTCCCTTACCCTGGACGCCGATCAGGAACTCGGGCCGGTAAAAAAAGAGCTCGCCGGCTATGCCGGGATTGAGATAAAAACAGGCAGGGCGATAGTAACGATCATCGGTGATGTACGCCGTTCCTCGGAGATACTCCGCCAGGCCTTCGGGGTCTGCGAAGAAGCGGGGGTACAGGTGCAGATGATAGCCCAGGGGGCAAGCAAGGTTAACATCAGCTTTATTGTAAACGACGGCGAAGCCCCCGAACTGGTTAAGCGGCTCCACCGGTCCTTTTTCCCCCCGGAGGAAGAAACCCCCAAGAAAAAAACAAGGTCCAAAGGAAAAACCCCGTGAACATAGGGATTATCGGCTACGGCAAAATGGGGAAGATCATAGAGGCCGCCGCGAAAAGCCGGGGACACAGGGTAAGCGCGGTGATCGACCCGCTGTTCGCTTCGGCGCTTGAAGCGCCCGCCGGGGAAGGCCGGCCCGCGGCGTTTTGTTCCCTCCCCGCCGGGCCGGGAATTTCCGGCCAGGGGCCGGAAGTCCCCGGCCCGGTACAGGCGGCGGATCTGTTTATTGAATTTACCCGGCCCGGCGCCGCCCCGGATAATATCAGGGCCGCCGCGGCCCTCGGCAAGCCCGTGGTCTGCGGTTCCACGGGCTGGTATGAAAAACTTCCCGAAATCTCCGCCGCGGTGGAGCAGGCGGGAACTTCCCTGCTCTGGGGATCGAATTTTTCCCTGGGGGTAAACCTGTTTTACCGCATTGCCTCCTACGCGGCCCGCCTGGCCGATCCCTTTCCCGAATACGACGCCGCCGGCTATGAAATTCACCACAATAAAAAAGCGGACAGCCCTTCGGGGACGGCGAAGGTACTGGCGGAGCGGGTCCTCGCTTCCATGACCCGTAAGCGCGGGGTATCCTGGAATTCCGGGGACCCCCCCGGAAAGCCCGAGGAACTGCGCTGCGCGAGCCTGCGGGTGGGTTCTGCGCCGGGAATGCACTCCCTGCTCTTTGATTCCCCCGCGGACACCATCGAAATAACCCATACCGCCCGGAACCGGGAAGGCTTCGCCTCCGGCGCCGTACTTGCCGCCGAATGGCTGCTATCCTGCCCCGGTCCGGGACTGGAAGCGGGCCGGGCAAAACGGGGGATTTTTACCATGGACGATGTATTAAAGGATATACTGCCGTGAAAGCAAAGGAATTTAAGGGCGCCTATACCGCCCTGATTACCCCGATGAAGGATAACGGGGATGTGGATTATGAGGGGTTCCGCCGTCTTATCGCCCTGCAAATAGAGGCGGGCATAGACGGCCTTGTCCCCCTGGGCACCACCGGGGAAACCCCCACCCTGGACGAGGACGAAGAGGAAAGGCTCATCAAAATCGCCGTGGAAGAAACCGGGGGGCGGGTTCCGCTGATTGTCGGGGCGGGGTCCAACTCGACCCGGCACATGACCGAATATGTAAAACGGGCGGGGGATCTGGGCGCCGACGCCGTCCTGGTGGTAACCCCCTATTACAATAAACCCAACGATTCGGGGCTTTTAAGGCACTTTGAGGCCGCCGCGTCCTGCGGGCTTCCCGTCATCATTTACAATATAGGCTCCCGGACAGGACGGAATATCCCCGCGGGGCTCCTTGAGCAGATCGCCGGAATACCGGGCATCGCTGGGGTTAAGGAAGCCTCGGGGGATCTGGGGCAGATGGGGGACATCATTGGGAACATCGCCGGGCCCCGCAGGGCCGCGGGCAATCCCTTTTGGGTGCTTTCCGGGGACGACGCTTTAACCCTGCCCCTGCTCGCCCTGGGCGGGGACGGGTTAATTTCGGTTATTTCCAACCTTATACCGAAAAAGGTAAAGGCCCTGGTCCGTTCCTGCCTGGAGGGGAACTATGAGGAAGCCCGCCGCCTGCACTACGAGATGCTCCCCTTGATGAAGGACGCCTTTGTCGAGGTAAACCCCGTTCCCATAAAGGCGGCGATGAACCTGGCGGGCCTTCCCTCAGGGCCCGTGCGGCTTCCCCTGGGCCCCTTAAGCCGGGAAAGCGAGCTCAAGCTGTTCGGGACCCTGGAAAGACTGGGATTGTACCGGAAATAAACCGGAGATCCGGTTTTGAATTTAACCGCAACGTTAAGAAAAAAGATCCGCGGAAATATTTAACCACTTTTAGCTTCGCGCCTTTAGCGGTAAAAAATTCCGGTCGAATTTTCCTTGACATTTTTTACAGCCGTGATATTCTCAGCTTATGGCGCTTAATTCGCTTGCAAATAATACATTATTCTGCGGCAAAATCATACATTTCTGCGATTTGCGGGAACATTTTTATGATAGGCGGAAACAGATTTATGATTTGAAGGGTAAACTATGGCTAAGAGTTTCACGGATAGTGAGCGGGAGATTATCAGAAGCAAACTTATTGAAAGCTGCATGGAATCCTGGTCTAAATACGGATACCATAAAACCAATGTGTCAGAGCTGTGCCAAATAGCTGGTATCTCCACCGGTGCGTTTTATCAGTTTTTTGCCAGCAAGGAGCTGCTGTTCGTTGAATCGGCAATGAACTTTGTCTCCAGTTTATCACGGATTTTTGATGGATGTATGCAGGAGTCCCCTGACAAGAACGGTTTCGCCAATGGAATGAAGGCAACACAGCGAGAAATACAGAAAATGGGCTGGTTTTCCTCCTTGCCCGATGTATGGCCGCTGCTGGTCCGGAAACTACCACCCGATTTTGTAGAACAGGATTTTCGTGATGACATGAAGCGTTATCAGGAAATTATAGAAAAGTACAACTTGAAGTCCAAAAAAAACCTGGAAGAAATTTCTAGTATTTTGCAATTAGTGAGTACAAGCGCCCTTCTCAAAATCCATCTGTATGGGGACGCTAACCAGGCATGGGATTTCATTGTTGACATAGTTGTTGATGCGTTGTTCGACTAAGTGAATACTAGGCCGAATTTCGAGTTTGCAAAGTAAGATAGAAAAAACGCCTGCCTTCTGATATGGTAAAGCTACTACACACACCCTACAGGAGGCAGGCGAAATGGACGAGATGTCGTTAATCACAGTATATTGCATAGTAGATGAATTTATCAATATCGTTATGCGGTATCCCGCCGGAAAAATCATTCAGGCACACTGGGAAGGGAAGCGGGGACCGAAAAAACGATTAAGTCTTGCGGAAGTGATTACCTTAAATATTCGTAACCATTCAGCCTGAATCCCCGTGACACAAATCTAGTAGACTGTAACATCTAAATCTTTACTCAATAATCTCCGGATAGAGCCGTTTGAGTTTGGTGCGGGCATCGGCGGCAGTGAATTGCCAATCCACACCTTTTTGTTTCTGATTC
>JAISRD010000133.1 GCA_031273835.1 Treponema sp.
CTCAGGCGCTGTATGCGGCCCCGGTCAATCTCGGTAAGGCCCGGTTATCACTGGGGGCTGGGATTGGAGGGCTATACCCAGGTAACAAGTTCCCTCAGGCGTTATACGGACCTTCTGGCCCACCAGCAGATACGGGCCTTCCTCAGGCGGGAGGCCGGCGGGGGGGGGCATCCCCTTAATGAAGAGGAAACCCTGCTCCGCCTTGCCGCGGGGGACGCCGCCTCCCAGGCGGTAACCCAGGCGGAACGGGCCTCCCGGATGTACTGGACAGCGGTGTATCTGGAGGGGCTGCTCAAGGGCCGCCGGAACCGGGACGCCGCCCCGGAGGGCGCCGCCGGGACCCCCGGGGCGGAGGGACTGATATGGGAAGGGGTGGTTTTGGAGAAGCGGGGGAACTACACGGCGCTGATCATTCCTGACCTTGCCCTGGAAATCCAGGCGGGGATACGGAAAAACGCGGAACCCAACGAGCGGCTCAAACTCCGTTTGAGCAAGGTCCGTATCCCCGAAGCGGAGGCGGTGTTCGAGCAGGTTTTATGAGGGCTTTCTGCGGCGGTATTTTTTTACTTCTCTTGTGCTACTTGACTATAAAGGATTTGTGCATAAATATAGGATTATGAGCGATTATCTGGATCCAAATAATGAAGAACTTCTCAAGGATTTTTTCAGCGAAGCCCAAATGCAGGTTGATACGCTGGAGCAGAACATATTGGTCCTCGAAAACGAGGGGGGCAATAAGGACGCGGTGGACGAGATTTTCCGGGCGGCTCATACCTTAAAGGGCGGTTCCGCCACGGTCGAGATGATGGAACTTTCCCACTTTACCCACATGGTAGAGGATGTACTGGACGCCATCCGTTCCGATCTGCTAGAGGTAACTGAGGACGTGGTGGATACCCTTCTTGCGGCCATCGATATTATTAAGGCCATGCTGGAACAGCGCATGAACGGCGCGGTATACCAGGCGGATACTTCCCGGATGGAAGCCCGTTTGGAGGCGATGATCCCCGCGGCAAAGGGCAAAAAGGGTTCCGCCAGGCCCGCGGCCGCCGTTGTGGCGCCCGCCGCCGCCCCGGTTCAAGCCGCCGCGCCTCCTCCTCCGACTCCCCCCGCCCCGGCTCAAGCCGCCGCCGCTCCGGGGCTCAGTTCCGCGGAAATACAGGAACTTAAAGAGACGGCCCAGGGTCTGCCGGTTTACCAGGTATCCGTTCAATTTGATCAGGACAGCCTCATGAACAGCGTGGGGGGCATACAGTGTTACGCGGCCCTTAAGGGTATGGGTTCCATACTTAAAACCCAGCCCGAATTTGAACAGCTCTATGAAGATACCTTCTTCCCGGTTGTTAACTATTACATAGCTTCGGCAAAGAGCTCCGCGGATCTCCGAAAATACGTGACTATCCCCGACGTAACCCTTGCCAGTACGGTTACGGACATACAATCCCTCAGGCCCACCGACGGGCAGTCCGCTCAGGCGGATCAGCCCACCGTTCCGGTCCAAAGCGCGGCCCAGGCGGCCCCGGACCGGCCCGCGGAGCCGGTCCGGCCCGCTCCGGCTCCGGTAACGCCGGTTCAAGCCGCGCCGGTCCAGGCGGCCCAGCCCGCCACTGCGGCGCAGACCGCCGCGGGAAAAGCGGCGTCGGCGGATGCGGTAAAGGCGGGCAAGGAGGCGGGTTCCATACTGAGGGTGGATTCCAAACGCATCGACGATCTGCTCAACCTTGTGTCGGAAACGGTTATCACCAAGGCTACCTTTAACCAGATCAATAACCAGTTTGCCGATGTGGTTAACGAGCTCCATTCCATCGAGGCCAATTACCGGGATACGATCAAGAACCTCTTTGACAGCCTTCCCGATTATCTGGAAAGCATTCAGCAGGGCCGCTCAATAAAGGACATACGCAAGGAAATAAACGACCAGTACGGCGATATATTCACCCTTTTTGACGGCTTTGAGGCGAACCTGAAAATTAACGTGGGAAAATTCCGTTCCACAAGCCAGAACTTGGGCCGTATCACCGCGGAACTCCAGGAAGGGGTCATGCATATCCGCATGGTGCCCATCAGCCAGATCTTCAGCCGTTTCCCCCGGCTGGTGCGGGATCTGTCTAAATCCCTCTCTAAAAAGATCAACCTGGTTATCGAAGGTGAAGAAACCGAGCTGGATAAATCGGTTATCGAGGATCTTCTTGACCCGATCATGCACTCGGTACGGAATTCCGTGGATCACGGCATCGAATCCGCCGAAGAGCGCAGCGCCGCCGGTAAACCCGAAGAGGGAATGGTACTCCTTAGGGCGTCCAACGAGGGAAATATGATCATCATCGAGATAGCCGATGATGGTAAGGGTATTGATGTAAACGCCGTTAAGGCCAAGGCTATTGAACGGGGCATCATCAATCCCAATAAGGTACTCTCCGACGTGGAAGCCTACAATCTGATCTTTGAACCGGGCTTTTCCACCGCGAAACAGGTTACAAGCATTTCCGGCCGCGGCGTGGGCCTTGACGTGGTCCGCCGTTCCATTGAAAAGCTCAACGGAACCGTGACGGTTACTTCCGAAAAGGGTAAGGGGACGAAGTTTATCATCAAACTGCCCCTTACGCTGGCCATTATTCAGGGCCTCCTGGTGCGGGTCGGTCCGGAAATATACTCCATACCCATCACCAGCGTTATCGAAAGCCTGCGGATCAAGCCCGAGGAAATTAAGCTTATCGATAACTATGAGGTTATCAATGTACGGAACGACGTAATTTCCCTCCTGCGTTTAAACCGGCTTTTCGGCATCAGGACCGAGGAAAAGACCGACTTTAATTTTGTGGTTATTGTTGGTACGGCGGAGAAGAAAATGGGTTTCATGGTGGACAGCCTTATAGGCGAGGAGGATGTGGTAATCAAGCCCCTGAGGGATCAATTTACCAATTCGCCGGGCATAGCGGGAGCTTCCATTTTAGGAGACGGTTCGGTATCATTGATCATAGACGTAAGCCAGCTGCTTGAGCTTGGCCAGCGGAAGGAAGCGGAACAGCGCCGTGTCCGCGAAGGGATACGGTAGGGGATTAAACATGGCAGCGGTGATAAAAGATCTGGTCCAGGTAAATGAGGACCTCCAGAAACAGAAAGACAAGGTCGAAGACGTTGATTTTAAGATGATCACCTTTTCATTGGCCGGTAAGGATTACGGCGTTGATATTATGAACGTCAAGGAAATTGCCAAGGCCGATAAATTTACCTATGTGCCCAATGCGGCTTCCTTTGTAAAGGGGGTCTACAACCTCCGGGGGGACATCATCCCCATCGTGGACCTGCGGGCCTTTTTCCATCTGCCCGTGGAAAAAAAGGACGACGGCGTTGAGAATATGCTGATCCTCCGCATAGAGGACCGGGTTTATGGGACCGTGGTGGACAAGATCGACAAGGTGGTGGGGATCAATTCCGATTATATTCAGCCCCCCCATCCTATCTTCGGGGATATCAATATCAAATTTATCTCCGGCGTGGTGGAACAACAGGGGGACCTGTACATTATCCTGGATGTGATCCGTATCTTTTCCCAGAGTGAAGAGGATAAAAGCGCCAAGCCCCACGCCGTGCCGGAAAGCAGTTCCGATGCCTTCTACGTTCCCCCCGTTTCGGATGTCCCCGCCTTTGACCCGCAGGCTTCCGGCGCGGAATCGGCCCTGGACTTTATACGTCAAAGCCTTCCCACCCTGAGGCGCTTCTATCCCAGTTCCATCAATGACGTCTGGATAAGGGAAAACTTTGCCGATTGGAGCATAGGCCGTTCGGGTCCGGAACTCCAGCTTAGGGACGTCAGGGAAGCGGATGAATTTCTTTCCCGCTTCTATTCTCCCCATTCGGGGGGCTTCTGGGACGATGATTACGCTGCCCTGGTTAAGGAGATCCTGCCTTCCTTCAGTTCTTCCACCATCCAGGTTTGGAACATAGGCTGCGGCAAGGGCTATGAAACCTATTCGTTTGGCTGTATACTTAAATCCCGGTATCCGGATACCCAAATCAAGATATGGGCAAATGATAACGATATTATGGCGGTTTCCCAGGCGCCCAATATGATATACGATCTGGATGAAATGCCTGAATATTGCCGGGCATATATGGTACGGGGACCCAACGGTTATAGTTTTAACCAGGCCGTTAAGGACATGATACTCTTTGAGTACCATGATGTTCTGAACGACAATTCCCTGCCGCCCCTGGATATTATTCTGGCCCGGGATATACTTTCCTTTGTTCCCGCGGCCGAGCAGGGAAGGATGGTTGCCCAATTTTCGGAAAAGCTTAAAAGCAAGGGCCTGGTGTTTATCGGGAAAAACGAGGAACTGGATGAAAGGGAATGGCGGTCCGTCGCCAGGGCGCCGGTTTCCGTATTTACACGAAAGGAATAAGCAATCCGTCTGTGACGGGAGATAAGGAGACGAAATATGAGAGTTGAGTATATTAATCCCTTCGTTGAAGCCGCTTTCGGCGTGCTCAAGGAAGTGCTTAATACCGATGTAAAACGGGGGGATCTGTACCTCAAATCCAGTACCATGTCGATTATGGGCGTTGCGGCTCTTGTGGGTCTTGCGGGTGATGTGGAAGGCCGGGTTCTTTTCGACATGACAAAGGAAACGGCCCTGAATATTGCCGGGGCCATGAACGGCGAGAAGTTTGCCCAGCTTGATGAGCTGGCGAAAGCTACCATTACCGAGCTTGCCAACATGATCACCGCCCAGGCGGTTACGAAACTCCACGATCTGGGTTTCAAATTCGATCTGACCCCTCCGGCTCTATTCTCCGGGGAGAATATGGAGATCTCCAACCGGGAAGTGGAAGCCCTGATTGTGCCCATGGATCTGGGGACCAACGGGAAGATCGAGATCAATGTGGCCGTGAGGGAAAGGGCCTGATTGTTAAACAGGGCCGGCGGCCTTCCGGGGGCCCGGTCCGCAATTGCGGGGGTGGAAGTTCCACGGCTCCCTCCGGAACCTTTATTGGTTCCCGGCCCCGCGGATTTTGTTCGGGAAAACACCGCTTAACGCGGTGATGATTAGGGCGGTTAGCTCAGTTGGTTAGAGCATCAGTATGACACGCTGAGGGTCACAAGTTCGACTCTTGTATCGCCCATG
>JAISRD010000163.1 GCA_031273835.1 Treponema sp.
CTGCGGGCCACCTTTGAGGCCCGGGGCTATACCGCCTGGGATGTGACCAGCCCGGCCTTCCTTAAACAGGACAAGACCGGTACCACCCTGTGTATACCCACCGCGTTTATCAGTTACTACGGCCAGGCGCTGGACAAGAAGGTGCCCCTCCTTAAATCGGTGGACGCCCTTTCCAGGCAGGCGATCCGGGTACTCCGGGCCCTGGGGAATACCGCCTCCGACCGGGTCTATACCACCGTCGGCCCCGAACAGGAGTATTTTCTGATCGACAAGGAATTCTACGATAAGCGGCCCGACCTGATTCTTACGGGGCGCACGGTTTTCGGCGCCCTCCCGGCAAAGGGACAGGAAATGGAGGATCATTACTTTGGCGCCATTAAGGAAAGGGTGGCGGACTTTATGCGGGAACTCAATACGGAGCTCTGGAAAGTGGGCATTCCCGCCAAAACCCAGCACAATGAAGTGGCCCCCAATCAGTTTGAGATTGCCCCGATCTTTGACAACAGTACCGCCGCGGTGGATGCCAATCAGCTGGTGATGGAAACCATACGCGGCGTCGCCCGCCGCCACGGACTGGAGGGGCTGCTCCACGAAAAACCCTTTGCCGGGGTAAACGGTTCGGGGAAACACAACAACTGGTCCATGGCCACCGACGACGGGATCAACCTCTTCGATCCCGGGGAAAATCCCGAGTCAAACGCCCGGTTCCTCCTCTTTGCAGCGGCGGTGGTAGAGGCGGTGGACCGCTTTGCCCTGCTGCTGCGTTCCTCGGTGGCCACGTCGGGGAACGATCACCGCCTGGGGGCCAATGAAGCGCCTCCGGCCATCGTGTCGATCTTCTTCGGCGGACCCTTAACGGAAATATTTGACAATATCGCCGAGGGGAAGAACGGCGGAAAAACCGAGTCCGGCGGGCGAATCAAGATCGGCGTTACCAGCCTTCCCTCCCTGCCTAAGGATGTTTCGGACCGGAACAGGACCAGCCCCTTTGCCTTTACGGGGAATAAGTTTGAATTCCGCATGGTCGGTTCCGCCCAGTCCATCGCCACCCCCAATACCTACCTTAACACGGCGGTCGCCCAGGTATTACAGGAATTTGCCGATAAGCTTGAAGCCCTTCCGGCGGGAAGCAGCGCCCAGGTCCGGAATGAGGCCATTCAGACTATCATTAAGGAATCCTACGCCAAGCATAAGAAGGTGATCTTTAACGGCAACGGCTATACCGATGAATGGGTACGGGAAGCGGAACGCCGGGGGCTCCCCAATGTAAAGAACGCCGTGGACGCCCTTTCCGTGCTGATCCGCAGTGAAACCATCTCCCTGTTTGAATCCCATAAGATATTCACCAAGGAAGAACTGGAAAGCCGCTATCATATCTACCTGGAAAAATACTCCAAGCAGATAAACATTGAAGCGGGGATCACGATTGAGCTAGCCCGGCGGCAGATTTTCCCCGCCGCCGGCAGTTTTGCCGCGGAACTTGCCCGGGACGCGGCTTCCCTTGCCGCCATAGGCGCGGTAAGTTCGGCCCAGGAAAAGCGGGCAAAGCGCATAGCCGAACTCTGTTCGGAATTGTACGATGAAACAGCGAAGCTTGAGACAGCCCTGGCGGAAGCCCAGGATACCGGCGATGTACTGCCCCAGGCAAAGGTCTACTTTGAAAAGGTCATACCCGCCATGGACAATGTACGCAGCCGGGTCGACGCCCTGGAGAGGCTCGTCGCCAAAAACGTCTGGCCGCTGCCCGGCTATGAGGAGCTGTTGTTTAAGCTGTAGCTTGTTTTAACCGTGGGGGTAAAAGAGGACGGAAAAATTTTTTATGTACGGTTTTTCCTTATTCGCCCTTGCGGTTAACAAAAAGAAGGATTAGAATTTCAAAATCAGGTAAAAAGAGATTACAAAAAAGCCGCAGAGTATGTAAAAAAAGGGGTTAGGGAGCAGGTTCGTATGAACCTGTTCCCTTGCTCTGCGGCACGCAGAAATAGGGCCCGAAAAGCTCAGCGGCGTTAAGCCGTACCAATTCCGCCAGATCCTCCGGTCCGGTATTTCTGATTTCCGCCGCACATGCATAGGTTTCCTCTATCATCCCCGGATGAGAGGGCCCGCCCCGGTAGGGTCCCGGCGCAAGGTAGGGGCAGTCGGTTTCGAGGAGCAGCCTGTCCCGGGGAACCGCCTTGCAGCTTTCGCGGAGGACGGCGGCGTTTTTGAAGCTGAGGTTCCCCGCAAAGGAAATATAGTACCCCCTGTCAAGAAAGGCCCCCGCCTCCCCGCTTCCGTAGGAAAAACAGTGAATCACACCCCTTGTACCTTTGTACCGGGAAAGGAGGTCCAGGGTTTCCCGAAAGGCCTCCCTTGAGTGGATGATAACCGGCAGCCCCAGCCTGGCCGCAAGGTCAAGCTGCATCTCCATAAGTTCCCGTTCCCCCGCCATGTCATGGCTTCCCTCACTACCGTGATCTTCCGAATTCCAGTGATGATCCAGGCCGAATTCCCCCAGGGCGCATACAAGGCCCGGCGGGGCGGAACGTATATCCTTTTCCAGTTCAGGAACTTTTTTATGCCTTTCCCTGATTGCCCCTTCGTGGGGCCAGAGGCCGCTTGCAAAGCGAACCCGGGGATAGCCAGAAAATGCCTTTATCCGCCGGGCAAGGTCCCCCGGTTCCAGGCTGATGTCGAGAACAGCCCCAAGACGGGGCGCCTCCGGCCCCTCTCCGGTACGGAAAAGTTCCCCCAGCAGTTCATGGACCTTTATGCCCCGCTGTTCAAGTCCCGAAAGATGGGCGTGGGTATCTGTATAGGAAATTACAGGCATACTTGTTGACCATACCAGTTTCGGCTGGTACTATACAAGAACCTGCCGGGGTGGTGGAATGGTAGACACCGGGGACTTAAAATCCCCTCCCCGCGAGGGGGTACGGGTTCAACTCCCGTCCCCGGCAATGTGTTTCAAGGTTTTAGTCCTTTTTATATTTCTTTATACTATAAGGAAATAGCGTTTTCTCCCTTTAGTCTGTTTACTTTCTTTTTAGTTTGTTTTATACTTTTTTGGGTGCTCTATGGGTGCAGATTTGGCAGGAACGGGGCGGCTCCAGGAAGGGAATTATGGGAATACACGTCAAAGTAAACCGGAACAAATTATACCTGGATATTTACCTGAACGGGGAACGGCATAGCGAATCCTTGCACATGGCCTTTACCGGTGACGCAAAGCAGGACCGAGAAACCCGGCGGCTTGCGGAACAATGCCGGGCTATCCGGGAGGCCCAGCTATTGACCCATGCTTACGGGCTTGTCGATACCATAGGCGGGAAACAGAGTCTTTATGAATACCTGAAAAATATGGGACCGGAAAAACCGCATCAACAAGGTCTTAAAATATCTTGGATCTTATCCTGGTGGAGAATCTATACAGATCGGGCAAGTCGGTGAGAAATGGTTTAAGGGGTTCCAATCATATCTCGCGAAAAATTCGGGGCTTTGCCCGGGTACCGCAAGCAGTTATGCGGCGGCTATCCGTATAGCTCTGAATAAAGCGGCCCATGAGAACCTGATCCCCCGGAATCCGGCGGACGGGGTAAAGGCGATCCCTGTTCCCGAGGGGGATAAGGTTTTCTTGAACGCCCCGGAAATTCAGAAGCTGTCTAACACCGAAATGGGCGGTATCCTGGGAGCCGAGGTGAAACGGGCGTTTCTTTTCGGCTGCTTTACCGGCCTTCGTATATCGGACCTGAAGACCCTCACCTGGGGGGACGTCGAGCATAACCCGGAACAGATAATCAAGCGGCAGAAAAAAACCGGCCGGAAAGTCTATACCCCGCTCAATGAAACCGCCTGGAAAATCATTAATGACTGTTCCATACATTCGCATACGGAACTTATTTTTCCCCGTTTGGGTTCTATAAAAGACAGTGTAA
>JAISRD010000271.1 GCA_031273835.1 Treponema sp.
AGTGGAGGTGTTACACCTGTTCCCATTCCGAACACAGAAGTTAAGCCCTCTTACGCCGATGATACTGCCCCCCGGAGGGGTGGGAAAGTAGGTCGCTGCCAGGCTTTTTTTATTTATACTGGGTAACTGTAGCGGTTTCTTAGCCTGCGCCGGAGAGACCGGCCGCTTAAAGGCGGTCGGTCCAAACAGCTAATGAATGAAAAAACGGATTATAAATACGGCGGATATTATCCAGGTGGCCACAGGAACATACTTCCCCTTCCCCGTCAGACTCTTAATGAGAACAAAGGAAAGAAGCCCGTAGACAATTCCTTCGGCAATGCTGCTTGTGAAGGGCATCATCGCTATAGTAAGAATGGCAGGGATCGCCTCGGTGGCATAGGTAAAGTCTATTTCCGTAACCTTCCACATCAACAGGATACCCACCATAACCATGGCCGGCGCCATGGCGTAACTGGGAACCATGAGGAATAGCGGCGACATAAAGAGGGCCGCAATGAACAGAAGGCCCGTAAAGACCGAGCTAAGCCCCGTACGCCCGCCGGTTCCAACTCCGGCGCCGCTTTCCACATAGGCGGAAACCGGAGAAGTTCCGAGGAGGGCGCCGACGACGCTTCCGACGGCGGCGGCCAGGAACGCCGGCAGCGAACGGCGGATTTCCCCTTCACCCACATCTTCCTTGATAAATCCCGCCTGGGCGGTAACCCCCACCAGGGCGCCGACGGTATTGAAGACATCGAGGAAAAGGAAGGTGAAAACCACAACGAAGAATTTCCAGTCCGTTATTGCGGAAAAATCAAACTGGAAGGATACGGGCGCCTCCGGAAGACGGAAAAACGTAAAACCCTCCGGGAAGATGGTTCCTCCGATGGGTATGGCCACCAAGGCGGTACCTATGATGCCAAGCAGTATGGCCCCCGGAACATGCTTGGAATAGAGGGCTATGGTGATAAGAAGACCGATGATCGTGACTATGGCGCTGGGATTGGATGTGATCCCCAGCGACAGGGACGCCAAATCCCCCGAAATCACCCCGGCGTTTTCAAGTCCCGTATAGGCAATCTGGAAACCTATGCCTACGGTTATCGCCTTTTTTAGATTGAGGGGTATCGCGTTGATGATAAGCTTCCGTATACCCGTAACGGATATGATAATGAAAAGAATACCCTGGATCAGAACCGCCGTCAGGGCAGCCTGCCAGGAGTATCCCCACTCAAATACCACCGTATAGGTAAAGAATGCGCTTAACCCCAGATTGGGGGCCAGGGCTACCGGCAAATTTGCCGCCAGGGCCATAAACAGGGTTGCGATAGCCGAGGCAATGGCCGTTGCGGTGAATACCGCCCCCGGGGTAATACCCTCTCCGATACCTCCAAGCATCCCCGGATTAGCCGCCAGAATATAGGACATCGTGAAGAAAGTGACCACCCCGGCCACCAGTTCACGCCCTACTGTCGTTCCCCGTTCTTGAAGATGAAAAATCCTTTCCATGTTTCCTCCTTATAATGGGGTAAAAATAATAAAATAATACACCGGTAACTATCCAGCCCCTTTCCACCGTTTCCGTTAACGGCGGAAACTTAAGAGTTCCGCAACTCCGGCTTTATAATTCCGGCGCTTTATTTAACGGGTTTTACAACCTTTCCCACCCTGTCCCGTAAGGCCTCAATGGCTACCGCGGTAACGCCCTTGCCTGTTATTCCCAGCTCATCCGCCGCATCCCTGGATAGGTCGATGATCCGTCCTCCGGAAGCGCTTATACGGTCGACTATGGTAACCACAGTCGTTTTATTGTTTTGTAAATTAGTTATATGTACCTGGGTTTGTATAGGAAGACTCGGATGGGCCGCAGCCAGACCATCGGCTTTCAATTCATGGGTAGCAGATCCTCTTTGGCGAAAATTCTGTATCCACGTTTCGGCATTAGCGATGGTAATAACAACTATCCCCCACAATAGAATAGCGAGAATACGTTTCATATTACTTTTGCCAACCTCCTCTTTAATAAGTCGACCGGATTTACAGTCATTATAACAAATATACCGCATTTAGTGTAACAGATCTTTCCTGTTTTAGGCAATTATCCGGTTATTTTTTCCGTTTTTGGCTGTTTTTTGCCGTTTGGGTTCTCTCCCTGAATTTTCCGTATAGGTGTGGTATAATCCCTACAGGGGAGACTTGTATATTTTGGAAGGAAAGATTATAGTAGAAACTGAGCTGTGGGAAGATCACCGGTTGGGATACCCTTCTAAGTAAGGGCGGGTAAGAGAAGTTCTTTATCAAACAAAGAATTTTCTAAAGTTTTACCCCGGTTATGCCGATAATAGAACACCGGGAGTCTAAAATGGAGGTAGCGGCGTGTTAAGGCTCTCAAAATATCATATTCCCGTGTTCAGTGCGGTTAAGACCACCTGTAGGAACGGGACTGCCGAAAGTAAAAATCCCAGCTATTTTGATAATCTCAACAATTCCGAAAGGGCAGCCGGGTTGTCTGTTAAGTGTCTGTGGAGATAAAAAAGGATAATGAAAAAAGAATGGCTTGCGATAGTTTTGATATTCCTTTGTTTTCAGGTCTATTCCCAAAACAGGTCGGATACGTCAATATATGTTCCCCCGGTTACGGGAGGCGATGGGGAATCCCAATCTTTTTTCGTAGAAAACCTTAAAATGGAGGCCGGCGCCCGGGGTTATGCCGTGGTGGAAGCGGAAAAAGGCTCGGATTACCAGCTTGTGGGCGCTCTTTCCCAGGAAGAAGTCCCCCCTCCCGACGCGGTGGAGGGTGAGGTATACCCGATGCTCAACAAGTTACACCTGGCTTTGGTGGATAATTCCGACCAGCACATCGTTGCGGAGCAGGACCTTTACTATGAAATTTTGGAAGAAACCTATGAAATTCTTCCTTTGCTGGTGTTCAACATGGTCGCCAATATTCCCCTGTCCAAGGTGCGTGACGACGATGCGTGGCGCAATAAATGGGTTTACATTACCGCCGGGGTTTTTTGGTCCCCCCGCCTTTATTTTGGGGCGGCAAGGGCAAGCAATCCCGTCCAATTCGGAGCCGGTCTTGCGGTGGAACTACAGTTTCTTAACTTCATGTCCGTGGAAGCCGGCATAGAGTACAGTGAAGATTATGTTGGTATTGACGAAAGTGTAAACTTTAAGTCTGCGGTTCTGACCGTACCGGTGCTGTTGAAATTTCCGTTGAAACCGGGTTACCATTTTATGATCGAGCCCTATGGGGGGATTACGATTAATACTTCGTCAAATACGGAGACCCAGCCCCCCCTATTGGCTTGGTGCGTGGGGATCAATTATGGTATCCGTGCGGGAGGGGGGGCTGTGTTTATTGATGCAAGATTTGCGGCGGATCTTGGCGAATCCTATGTGGATAGAAAAACATATCCCGGCGTTCAGCCCTACCAGCGGTATATCATTAATGTCGGGGTGGGGTATAAATACGGATTTTTCCTGCGGCCGCCTAAGAAAAGTTCATTTGGCGGGGTGGAATGAAATATAGATTGATTAACTGATTAGATGAAGGATAAAACTGAGCGAATCGGGAGGGATAAGCGAAGGAATGAGGTAACAGGATGAAAAAGACAGTTATAGTCTTGCTCTACGGGTTGCTGTTCTGCACCTTTAGTATGGCACAGCTGCGGTTGGGAAATTTTACACAAAGGGGAACGGCCACACAGGAAATTGAATCCGGTGAGCTTGTTGCAGCCCATCCAAGTATTCCGATTGGTACACAGGTTAGGGTGACCAATACTGAAAATGGAAAACAGATAATTGCTACAATCAACGGCCGTATACCTCCTTCGTCCGAAAGGATAGTCAACCTTTCCAAAGGCGCCGCGGCCGGTTTAGATATGCCGTTTCAGGGGACCGCACCGGTGCTTCTTGAGGTACTAGACAGCTCCAGAAGAAGACCGGTTACGCCTGAAGTTCCTCCTCCTCCTCCTCCTGTTGAGCTGGCTGCCATTGACCCTGTTGCCGAACCGGGACCTGAGCCTGTGTCCGAACCTGAGCCTGAACTTATAGCGGAAGAACCCGCGGCTGAAGAGCCGGCGGCTGAACCGATAGCTGAAGAGCCGGCGGCTGAACCTTCTTCAGGAACCCTGGCCGGGGCTACGGCGGGAAATATAACGATTAATATTACTTACTCGGCGAATAGTCCCGGGGAAGCTTTACCGGAACCAAAGGCCGATACGGAACCCGCCCTGCCGCCTTTGCAATATCCTCCCATGTCATATCCGGCACCCTCACCGTATCCGGTTTATCCGTCGCCATATCCGGCTTATCCGCCGCCGTATCCCTATCAGGCGCCCCAGGCTCCTGCTCCGGCCGCCGCTTCCGCCGGGGGAGGGAACCAGCAGCAACAACAACAGCAGGGCGCCGGCGCAAGCCCGACGATAGTGGTCGCCCCGGTCATTGTGCCCAGTTCCCAGGGGCCTGCCACGGCCGGAGAATCCGGCGCGGCACCTGTTCAGATGTCGCCGTCCGTTCCGTCGGTTTCCACGCCTCAGCCGGTTTATCCGGCGCAGCCGCCCCAGCCCGTTCCGCAGTATGCGGCGCCCCAGCAATATCCGCCGCCTCAGCAGTATCCTGCGCCTCAGCAGTATCCACCTCCCCAGCAGCCGCCTCAACAAGCGGCGCCCCAGCAGGCCCCGCAATATGCCGCGCCCCAGTATCCTGCCCCGCAGTATGCGGCCCCGCAATACGCCGCGCCTCAGTATCCCGCCCCGCAGTATGCGGCTCCCCAGTACGCCGCGCCCCAATACGCGGCCCCGCAGTACGCTCCGGCGGCGATTATGCCCCGGCCGCCGGCCGCCGGTGATACGGGAATATACCGGGTACAGTTAGGCGCTTTTCGGGAAGCTATAAACGCCCAGCAGCTCATTACGGCGCTCCAGCAGAATGGCTTTACCCCCGCCTATGAAAACCACGATAATTACTACCGGGTGGTACTGTCCGGCGTAAGCGCCGCGTCCCTCCAGGATGTAGCCCGGCGGCTCGGCGGTATGGGCATCCGGGAGATGTGGATTAGAAGGGAACAGTAGCGCCTGCGGATAAACCTTAAAAACCCATGACCGTCGTTATAGACGGTCATGCGGGCGTCCATTCCCCGGGGGTCTTCTGCCGGGCAAGACGCCCGATTTGACAGAATATGCCCCTTGCTCCTCATCCCCTTTAGAGTTATACTAGTGAAGATTTTATGGAATTTAGTGAATTAAACCTTCATCCCGATCTTCAACGGGGCATTTCAGACGCCGGATACATACATTGTATGCCTGTTCAGGAGCAGGTGCTGTCCCACGCCTTTAACGGCCAGGATCTGTACGTTCAGTCCCAGACAGGTACGGGTAAAACCGCCGCCTTTCTTATTGTGATCTTTCAACGGCTTCTTACGGAAAGCCTTTTAGGGGGAAAGAAGGGGATCGTCATGGTGCCCACCAGGGAACTGGCCGTCCAGGTGGAGGAAGAAGCCAAGGTTCTGGGGAAATACCTTCCCTTTAAGACGGGAAGTTTTTACGGCGGCGTGGGTTATGCCCAGCAGCAGAAACTGCTTCGGGATAATGTGCAGATACTTGTGGGAACCCCCGGCCGGGTTCTGGATTTGAACAAGTCAGGGTACATGAACCTGATGGATCTGGCCTTTCTGGTCCTGGACGAGGCGGACCGTATGTTCGACATGGGCTTTTATCCCGATCTGCGGAAGCTTATCAGGGTGGTTCCCCCCGCCGACCGGCGGCAGACCATGCTGTTCAGCGCCACCCTTAACAGCCGGGTTAAAAATCTTGCCTGGGAATATACCAAAACCCCCTACGAAATCGAAATTGAGCCCGAAACGGTTACCTTGGACGAGGTGGAGGAGATACTCTATCACGTACAGAGTGAAAATAAAATGAAGCTCCTCCTGGGGATTATGGAGCGGGAAAAGCCGGAAAGCGCCATTATCTTCTGTAATACCAAGCGCTATGCGGAGATCATCGCCAAACGGCTCCGTATCAACGGTTATGAATGTGAATTTATCATAGGCGACCTGCCCCAGATAAAGCGGCTCCGTATCATTGACGACGTTAAGGAAGGCAAGGTCCACTATCTGGTGGCCACCGATGTGGCCGCCCGGGGACTTGACATTGAAGGGCTTGCCCTGGTGGTCAATTACGATCTGCCCATGGAAGCGGAAAACTACGTTCACCGGATCGGTCGTACCGCCCGGGCGGGTAAAACGGGGAAGGCCATTACCCTGGCCAGCGAACAGGATGTGTATGAGCTTCCGGAAATTGAAAAATACATCGGCAAGAAGATCCCCTCCCGGATTGCCGACGAGGGCCTTTACGGCGCCGACAAGAGCGGGGGGCTGCGGGTCAGGACCGACTTCTACGACGACAGAGGAGGCCGCCGGAGTGAACGGGGGGGAAGCCGCGGCGGCCGCCGGGATGAGCACGGCGGACGGCCCGGCGGCGGAACCGAACGCGGCGGAGGGCGGAGTGGACGGCGCGGTGAAGGCGGACGCGGCGTAACCGGGCGGGGCCCCAGCGAAGGCCGGGGCGAAACCGCAGGTCCCCGCCGAAACAGTCGGCCCCCGGGACCGTCCGCCGGCGGGTCGTCCGGGGAACAATACGACGCGTCTTACCGGCTCTCTTTTGAAGAACGGCTGGCCGTTTACAAGGAAAAATACAGGGGCGGGGAAAAGCAAAGCCCCCCCCGGCCGGGCAGGGTCGGTGCTCTCCCGGAGGGCCGGGGCCGAAGCGGCCGGGAAGCGGCGGGCCGCAGGGGCCGGGATGTGGCAGTCCGCGGCGGTCCCGACAGGGGTGGGGGGGATCGGACCCGGCGGGAAAAGGCCCCCCCGGCCGAAGCCCGCGGCGACGGCGGAGCGCGGCCGGCGCCCGAACCGGCGAAAAAGCCCGGCGTTTTCGGAAAACTGCGGGGTCTCTTCGGGAAAAAAGAACCGAATACGGAATAAGCAGAACGGCTCCTTGCGAAGCCCGGGTATTTGGGATAGCATAAGTTATGCTGAAAAGGACCCTCTTTTCTCAAATATTGTTTGCCTTTGTGTGCAGCATGGCGATGATCCCTAGCGGCGGTACTGGTCTGCTTCGCGTGGTTTTATACCGAAAGTTTTGAGAAACAGATCTTCGCGGAAAACAACCGGAACGTTTCATCCCTTGCATCCCGGGTCTATGCCTTTACCA
>JAISRD010000008.1 GCA_031273835.1 Treponema sp.
GTTGAACATTTTACCCGTACTCTGGCGGGAGCGGAAGTTAATGTGGCCATCGGTCTTACCCGGTTGGGGCATCAAGTGTCGTATATTACCCGCTTGGGGGACGACATTCTGGGCAGATATATCAGGACCAAACTGCGCACGGAAAATATTGGCGCGCAAATTGTTTTCGATCCCGATCATTTTACCGGATTTCAATTAAAGGAAAAAATGCTGACCGGGGATCCTCTGGTTTGTTACTTCCGTAAAAACAGCGCGGCCAGTATGCTCTGCGAAGAAGACGTGAACGCCGCGGATTTGAGCGGGGCGCGGCTCCTCCACCTTACCGGCATTCCCCCCGCCCTTTCGGCAGGAGCGAGGGCCGCCGCCTATCGCATGATTGAGCGGGCAAAGGCGGCACAAATACAGGTAAGTTTCGATCCAAATTTGCGGCCGGGCCTCTGGGAAAACCAGGAAACCATGATTCGGGTGGTAAACGATATTGCCGCAAAATGCGATATGGTACTGCCTAATCTTAAGGAAGGCAGGACGTTGACCGGCTTTGATGACGAGGTAAAAATAGCGGACTACTATCTTAACCTTGGCGTAAAGATGGTAACCGTAAAACTAGGTAAACGCGGTTCCTTTACTAAAACAGGGAAACAGTATTTCTACCAGCCAAATATGCCTATTGATAAAATCGTAGATACTGTCGGCGCGGGGGATGGCTTTGCGGTGGGTATAATCAGCGGAACCCTGGAGGGGCTTTCCCTGGAGGAGACGGTACAGAGGGGTAACGCCATCGGCGCGTTACAACTCCGGCAGGCCGGGGATAATGAGGGGCTGCCGACCAGTGAGGAACTGCGGAATTATCTGGAGGAGGTAAAAAACGGTGCTTTTGCAAATGGCTATTGACCGGGTTTCTCTGGAAGAGGCGGAACGTATTATCCGTGAAGCCGGGGACAGCGTTGATATTATCGAGGTGGGGACATCCCTTATCAAGGAGTTCGGGATAACTAGGAGTATAGAGGGGCTTAAAAGCCGCTTCCCCGGACGGCGGCTTCTGGCCGACATCAAGGTTATGGACGAAGGGGCCTACGAATTTGGGAAAACCTACGAGGCCGATGCGGACATTGCCACCGTCATGGGGGTGGCGGCCATGGCTACTATCGAAGCCTGCCGGGATACGGCCCGGTGTTTCGGCATGGAGTATATGATAGATCTTCTGGAAACGCCGGATGAAAAGATACGTGCGCTTGCCGCTTTCGGGGACGCTATTTTCTGTCTGCACCTGCCCAGCGATCTTGCGGGTGAAGGTCTGCGGGAACTGGTGATCCGGGAGAAGATCCTTCTAAACCGGAGTTCCCGTACCGCCGCCGCCGGGGGCGTTACTTTGGAGAGTATCCCCTTCCTCAAGCAAGCAGGAGTGGACATCGCGGTAGTGGGGAGCGCCATTACCAAAAACGAAAACATCGGCAGGGCCGCCGCGGCCTTTGCCGACGCGGTACACGAATGAAAGGAGAACCATTATGGAACTATTCGACATTATTTTGAAAGAAATTGCGGGCGTTTTGGAGCAGGTGGATGCTAAAGAACTGGATGCGGCCTTAAACTGTCTGGATAAAAAACACCGGGTTTTTGTGGACGGCGAAGGCCGCAGCGGGCTCATGGCTAAGGGTTTTGCTATGCGCTTAATGCATCTGGGTTACACGGTATATGTGGTGGGGGAAACTATAACCCCCGCCCTTGCCAAGGACGATTTGTTTATCGGCGTATCCGGTTCCGGCACCGGAGCGAACGTGATAAACGATGCCGCCAAGGCGAGGAAAAGCGGCTGCCGGTTATTGGCGGTTACCGGCAAGCCCGGTTCCCCGCTGGCCGAAGCCGCCGATGCGGTACTCTGCGTTCCCGGTACGGTCAAGGGCGATACCGGCGAAGACCGGGGCAGCATACAACTGCTCAGTTCCCTTTTTGATCAAAGCCTTCACCTTGTATTGGACACCCTATGTCTTATGGTAAGCCGCCGGGATGCCACCGGTAACGATACCGCCACCGGAGGCCATTGGTAGGATCCGTGGCGGTTCTTAACCGCTCCCGGCCTCTGAAATCAACACCTTTACCCCGGCGGCGGTTAATTCCCCCCGCAGCCTTTCGTCAAGACCGCTGTCGGTAATAAGCCCCGCAAAAGCGTCAAGAGAGGCAAAGCTCACCATGGAAGCGGAGCCGAATTTACTCGAATCACAGAGGAGCCAGGACTCGCCGGCCGAGGCAATGGCGGTACGTTTGGTCTGGGCTTCAACGGGCATGGGGGTAGAAGCGCCGAATTGCAGGTTCACATTATTTGCCGCCATAAAAGCCCGGTCGAAGTGGAGCCCCCGCAAGGCAGTTTCCGCCAGGGAGCCGACACATGAAATGAGGCTGTGCCGCAGTTCCCCGCCGATCAGCACGATATTAATGTCCGGCGTATCCAGGAATTCCACCGCAAGATTGACCGCATTGGTCGTTACCACAAGGCCCCGTTTTGGCCCCTTTTTTATCAGCCGCGCCAGGGCAAGGGTGGTCGTCCCCGCGTCAAGGTAGAGGCTCTCCTGGTCTTTGATCAGGCTGTAGGCCAGCGCCGCGATTGCATGCTTCTCCCGCTGGGCCGTGTTGAGCTTTTCCGCCAGGGCCGGCTCCCGGAAAGGCATGGCAATGGAAACCGCCCCGCCCCTGGTACGGCGCAATAGGCCCTGGCGATCCAGGGTGCCCAGCATTTTACGTACCGTTACGATTGAAACACCCAGTTCCGCGGCCAGTTCCGTAACCGTAACCGCCTGTTTCGTCTGAACCAGTTCCAGTATTTTGTTTTTTCGTTCTATTCCCAACATGGTTTAATTATGCCACAAATCGAAAGATTTGGAAAGGTTTCCGGTAGAAAAGAGTCTCAAACTGCTCAAATATGTTTCCAAAAATTATTTTCGATATTTCGTAAAATTTCTATTGACTTTCTATAAGTTTCGTTTATAATGAAACCTATCAGGGGGCGAAAGCCGCTGAAAAATCTCCGGGAGGAGGGGATATGAAAGACGAAACCCAGGGGCCTGAGTTGATTATGAAGCTCGGCGCTGTATTTTCCGGTAAAGAGGAGGCGATCCGCGAGGCTTGCCGCCTGCTTTTCGCCGCGGGCTGCGTCGAGCAAGGCTACGAACAGAGTATGCTCAACCGGGAAAAAACCGCAAATACCTGGCTGGGGGCGGGGCTGGCTATCCCCCACGGGGCGCTGGAGGACAAGGGTATGGTAAAGCGGGACGGACTTGTGGTGATGCAAGTCCCCGCGGGGGTTGCTTGGGGCAAGGGAAATACGGCAACCCTCATTGTTGCCATTGCCGCCGCCGGGGACAGCCATATCGCTATCCTCCGCCAGATGACCGGGCTGCTCCAGGACGAACCGATGATGAACCGTCTCAGTCATACACAGAACGAATCGGAGCTTTTGGCGGCTTTTTTGAAAAAGACGGAGCCGGAAAGCGGGGGAAAAGCCCTCCCCGATTTTGCTGTCGTCAGGGAATGGGTTCTGGATTACCCCGCCGGACTTCACGCCCGCCCCGGACTTACCTGGTCGGAAACGGCGGCGGAATCCCGGACGCTCCTGAGAGTCCGCCATGAAAATAGCAGCGCGGATCCCCGGAAACTGGTGGAGCTGCTCCATTTGGGTCTTAAAGCGGGGGACAAACTGATAATTTCCTCGGAAGGCCCCGGCGCGGAAGAAACACTGGATAAATTCATCACGATGATTAGTTCCCTCAGCGCCCAGGAAAAGGCCCAGGCCGCCAAAGCCAATATGGCCAAGCCGGAAAAGGGCGCGGCTGTAAAGCCTTCATGGAAAGTCCCTGCCGGCATTATCATGGATTCTGTCGTGGGGACTACCGCCTCGCCGGGTTTCTGTTTTGGCAAGGTTTTCTGTGTCGGTTCAGGTGATATTGACGTTCCCGATGTTCCCATGCGGCTTGATGAGGGCGCGGCACTGCTGGAAGAAGCGGTTGCCAAGGCAAAACAACAGCTTAAAGCGGTGATGGACGATACCGCCAGACGGCTCGGCACGGCTGACGCGGCGATTTTCAAGACCCATACCGCTTTTCTTGGCGACCAGGATCTCCTTGCGGCCTGCGCCGCCCGCATGGTGGACGGGCACGGCCCGGCTTGGTCATGGAAGAGCGCAGTGGAGGATATAGCAAAGAGTTTCGAGGCCATGGACAATCCCGTGCTTGCGGCCCGCGCCGGAGATATTCGCGATGTGGGGCGGCGGGTTCTGGACTTTCTTCTTCCCGAGGGCGCTCAGATAAAGAAAACGCAGCGCTTCCCGGCGGAAAAAGCGGTGATTCTCGCGAAGGATCTTTCCCCGGCGGATATGACGGAAATCGATCCGGAGCGGGTACTTGGCATTATCACGGTCTTTGGCAGTCCCACCGCCCACATGGCGATTCTTGCCCGAACCATGGGGATTCCCACAGTGGTCTCCTGCGGCGCGGAGCTTCTTGCCATTCGGGACGGGGAAATGGTTGTCATTGACGCGGACGGCGGCATCGTGTACCTTAATCCCCCGGAAGCGGCTTTGAACGCCGCCGGGGATGAGCGGAAAAAGCGGGAAGCCCAGCGGCAGGAACAGATAAAAACCCGCGCGCTTCCGGCCAAAACGACCGATGGCCGTACCCTCTCGATTATGTCAAATATAAACACCACCGACCAGGCCCGCCTTGCCTTAGACATGGGCGCTGAAGGTGTCGGCCTTATGCGGACAGAGTTTCTGTTTCTGGAACGGGGGGAAAGCCCCAGTGAAGATGATCAGGCGGCTGTTTATACCGCGATGGCAAAAGCCCTGGGCGGGCGGGAGCTTATCATCCGTGCTTTGGACATCGGCGGCGACAAGCAGGTTGCCCATCTCAACCTTGAGCGGGAGGATAATCCCTTTCTCGGTGTGAGGGGGGCGCGGCTCCTTTTCCGCAGAAAGGATCTGCTGCTTCCCCAGCTTAGGGCGATCTACCGTTCAGCAAAAGAATACCGCACTATCCGCCTGATGTTCCCCATGATTACCAGCATTAATGAATTCATCGAGCTTCGGAAGCTGTGCGGCGAAATTCGCGGGGAACTCAAGGCCCCGGAGATTCCCCTGGGCATCATGATTGAAGTTCCGGCGGCGGCGCTACTGGCCGAATCCCTCGCGAAGGAAGCGGACTTTTTCTCTATTGGCACCAATGATCTTACCCAGTATACCCTGGCCATGGACAGGCAGAATCCCCTCCTGGCGCGGGAAACCGATCCCTTTCATCCGGCGGTGCTGCGTCTCATCAAGCTCACCGTTGAGGGCGCGAAAAAATATAAACGCCCGGTGGGAGTATGCGGCGGCATGGCGGGAGAACCCTCCGGCGCTATGCTTCTCGCCGGCCTTGGGGTGAGCGAACTTTCCATGACTCCCCGGGATATTCCTCCGGTAAAAGAAGCGATTCGTCAAAGCAAATTCTCCGACCTTGAAAATCTGGCGGTCCGGGCGCTGGGCAAGACTACTCCCGAAGAAGTACGCGCCCTTTTGGAGGCGGAATGAAAATCGTAACCATTACCCCAAACCCGGCGATTGATCTTACCGTGAAACTTGAAAAACTGATCCCCGGCGAAGTCCACCGCGCTGAATTTTCGACCGCCCACGCCGGCGGTAAGGGGATCAATGTATCAAGCAGGCTTGCGGCATACGGCATGACCTCCGCCGCAAGCGGTTTTCTCGGCCATGATAACGCGGGTTTTTTCGAGCGGCATTTTCAGGAAAATAATATTGCCGATGCTTTTCTGAGAATTCCCGGTGAGAGCCGTACCAATATCAAAATCGTTGACGCTCTTGGAACCACGGACATCAACCTCAAGGGTATGACCGTCAAAGCGGATGATGTTGAAAATTTGCTGGCTAAAACGGAATCCCTTTTTGCAGAGGGCGGCGGCCTCGCCGTTTTGTCTGGGAGTCTCCCGCCGGGCTGCCCTCCCGATTTCTACCGGAGGCTTACAAAAAAATTAAAAGCCTCGGGGGCTGCCGTTCTGCTCGACGCCGACGGCGCGGCCCTGAAAAACGCGCTCTCCGGCGAGACTCTGCCGGACTGCATCAAGCCGAATGTCAAGGAATTTTCCGAATGGGCCGGTGAAAGTCTTGCCACATTAGCCGGCATTCTGAAAACCGCGCGGAAACTCCTTGAGCGGGGACTCCGCTTGATAGTTGTTTCCATGGGCGGCGAGGGGGCGGTTTTTGTAAATCAACATGAAGCCATCCATGTCGAAGGGACGGTGGTACGCCTTGCCAGTACCGTCGGCGCGGGGGATGCCATGATGGCGGGGATTGCCGCCGCCTGGGATCAGGACCTGGAAAGCGCGGCCCGGCTTGCCACAGCCTTTTCAACCGCATGGCTGGAAAAGAACGGAGAGGGCCTGCATTTTCATGAAAAAGTTGAAAAAAGTATCACGAATGTAAGGGCGGCAAAATTATGAACGCAAGCCCTACGGAATCTACAAGCACGGCACATAAGGAGGATACCATGCCGAAAAATTTTTGGGTACTCATTGACAGTACCAATGCGGAACTAAAGGCGCAGATCGCGGAGCAGAGTCTCCGCAATGCGGCGGAAAAAGCGGGATCGGCCCTTCGCGTTGAAATAAGGGACGCGCAGGGAATACGTTTGGCATTTAAGGGTACGCCTGAAGCGGGGGACGCGCTCCTCGTGATTGGCAATGCGGAGCCTTCCGCGGTTTTTGCCGGTCTCCCCAGGACAAATGCCAGTCTGGAAGAAGCCCTCCGGGACTCTCCGGCGCTTTTGGAGAAAGCGGCAAAAGCCGATACCACCGCCCCCGCCGGGAACGCCGGGCCAGGGGCGTTAATTGTCGCAATCACTTCCTGCCCCACCGGAATTGCCCATACCTTTATGGCGGCGGAGGGGCTTGAAAAAGCCGCCGCGGAACTTGGCTACCGGATCCGTGTTGAAACACAAGGGTCGGTAGGCGCGGGGAATCCCCTGACGGCTGAAGAAATCGCCGCCGCCAGCCTGGTAATAATTGCCGCGGATCGGGAAATTGATCGGAGCCGCTTTGGGGGTAAAAGGGTCTTCTCATCGGGAACCAACGCCGCAATCACCGATGGGCGGAGCCTGATTAAGAGAGCGTTCGCCGAAGCGGCCCTGGAAACCGGTTCCGTAAACGCGGCGGCTGCTCCCACGGGGGGCGGTAAAAAAAGAACCGGCCCTTACAAACACCTTATGACCGGCGTATCGTTCATGCTGCCATTTGTTGTCGCCGGAGGGCTTTGTGTTGCCCTGGCCTTTGCCGTGGGCGGTATCAACGCGGAAGGCAACCTTGCCCAATTCCTCATGAAAATCGGCGGTTCCGGGGGTTTCGCCCTTATGGTGCCGATTCTTGCCGGGTATATCGCTTTTTCCATCGCCGACCGCCCCGGCATTGCTCCCGGTATGATCGGCGGCATCCTCTGTAATATGCTGGGTACCGGATTTTTGGGCGGTATCGCGGCGGGTTTCATCGCGGGCTATTCTGTTTACTTACTGAAACGCTTTGTAAAGATGCCAAAAAACCTTGCGGGCCTTATGCCTATATTAGTGCTCCCCCTGCTGGGAACATTGATTACCTGTCTTTTGATCAACTATGTCATAGGTACACCCTTCGCGGCGCTCAACAACTTTTTGACCGCCTGGCTCAAAGGATTGGGAGGCGCAAACTCCATGCTGCTCGGTCTTTTGTTGGGCGGTATGATGGCGGTGGATATGGGCGGGCCGGTAAACAAAGCCGCTTATGCCTTTTCGGTGGGGATGCTGGAAGCGGGAGTTTTCCGCCCCATGGCGGCGGTGATGGCCGCGGGTATGACGCCGCCTTTAGCGGTAGCCCTGGCGGTCCTCATTTTCAAAACCAAGTTTACCCAGGAAGACCGTGAAGCCGGACCCGCCGCCGCTGTCCTGGGGTTTGCCTTCATCAGCGAAGGGGCCATTCCCTTTGCCGCCAAAGACCCAATCCGCGTCCTCTCGTCTTTCATCGTTGGGTCCGCCCTCACCGGCGCGTTGTCCATGCTTTTTAACATTGAACTCCACGCTCCCCACGGCGGCGTTTTCGTACTCTTTATCCCCGGCGCGGTAAACCACATCGTTCTGTATTTCCTGGCCATTGCCGCAGGTACGGTACTCAGTGCGGTGCTGCTTGGAGTGTTGAAGAAGAAAGCGGTGTAAAAAATGATTGACAACCAACAATCCAAAACCCCGATATCATATCCGGTGTTATGCGGGTCTATTGCGGGAAGCATAGGCGGGATGGGGGTGCGGATGCACAATGAAGCCTTCCGGGTTAAGGGACTAGCCTATACCTATGTTTCTTTTGAGCCTTCCGGGGCGAAGGAGGCAATCGACGCTATGCGGACCTTGGGTCTGCGAGGCCTGGGAGTAACCATGCCTTTTAAGGAGCAGGTGATTCCCTTTCTGGATGCCCTGGATCCGAT
>JAISRD010000027.1 GCA_031273835.1 Treponema sp.
TATCGTATAATTCCTTGTATGATAATAACTTACGTTAAATATTAGACTACCTAATTATACTGTCTATTCATACCGTAATTCTTATGTAACTCTATACCCAGTAAGGAATTAAAAATATAGGCATCCTAAAATCAGCGGAGTTAGGGGTTAAAATCCGCGCAAATCTTATCAATGAGGGCGGTTAGGGGCCCTCCCACATTGACCGGATAAAAAAAGGTAAGCTCCATTTTCTCGGAAGACCGGCTTTCCCCGGAACCGCTGGCGCTTGCAAACGAAAGCGCCAGCCCGCACAACATCAGAACCAAAAGTTTCTTTTTCATAAACTCCTCCATTGCGATATATATCAATACCTGTATGGTATTATAACCGATATTTTGAAACGTGTCAATTATTAATTTTAAAATTAGCTTACAACTATGTAGTACTCTATACAGAATTTTTCCGCAAACAAAGCGAGGAAAATATACAGGGGAATAATGAGCGGACAATGAAAAGAAAATTAAAATTCGGTTAGATAAACCGGGCATAATGGCAGGATTGAATTTTGTCATAGCGGCTTTCCCAGAACCAACCGAGTTTTGGGAAATGCCCCATATTGACAGAAATATTGAAAACGCCATAGTTTTTATCCATGGGTGAAATGACAGAACAAGAGACCCTTCCCCTTATGCTCCGTTCCCGGGTAAAAAAACTGCCCGAGATCCTGATCCAATACTCAAAAGATCCGGCCGGGTGGTTTACCACCAAGTCCTACCATCAGTTTTATAATGAAGCCCGGTGGGTGGCTGCGGGGCTTTTGGAACTGGGGGTCAAACGGGGAGACCTGATAGGCCTCATTTCGGACAACCGGCAGGAATGGCTGGCTGCGGACTTTGGCATCCTTTCCGTAGGCGCCGCCGATGTGCCCAGGGGCTGCGATTCCACCTTGCAGGAACTTACCTATATTTTAGGCTTTACGGGCTGCGCCGTATCCTTCGCGGAAAACCGGAAGCAGGCGGACAAAATCCTCGCCTGCAAGGGGGATCTTCCCAATCTCAGGATCATCATCACCTTTGAAACTGCCGGGGAGGAAACTCTGGCGGCGGGGGAAGAACGGGGTGTAAAAATCTGCTCTTATACGGAACTCCTGGAGAGCGGGAGGAAGCGCCGCGCCGCCCGGCCCGACGAGGTAGACGCCGAAATAGACAAGGGGAAGCGGGACGATTTGGCCTCGATCATCTTTACCTCAGGAACCACCGGCGAACCCAAGGGGGTCATGCTTACCCACGGCACCTTCCTCTGCCAGCTCCCGCCTTTCCGCCTTGTTTTTGAGACCAAACCGGGGGATATTTGGCTCTCGGTGCTTCCCGTGTGGCATGTGTTTGAGCGGGCCATTGAGTATGTCATCCTGTATTACAACAACGGTATCGCCTATTCCAGGCCTGTTTCGTCGGTATTGATGGCCGATTTTGTGAACATAAAGCCCCACTGGATGGTTTCGGTTCCCAGGGTTTGGGAGGCCATCATGGACGGCATATACCGGAACGTCAAACAGATGGGAAGGTTTCAAAAATTCTTCTTCAATTTTTTTGTCTCCTTCGGCCTCATGTATACCTATTTTAAGGATCTGGCCTTCGGCCTTATCCCCAACTTCCACGGCCGTATACGGGCCTTTGATGCGGTGATGGGCTTTCTCCCCTGGCTCCTCCTCATGCCCGTTGAAGGGCTGGCCCGCCTCATCGTCTTCCGGCGCCTCAAGCTCAGGCTGGGAGGCCGCTTTAAGGCGGGTATCTCCGGCGGCGGGGCCCTCCCGGCCAAGGTGGATCATTTTTTCAACGCCGCGGGTATACGGCTCCAGGACGGTTACGGCCTCACCGAAACTTCGCCCATCGTATCGGTGCGCCAGTACCGCAAGAGCCGCCGGGGTACCATAGGCCAGCTTCTGGGGGATGTGGAAGCGAAGATCCTGGACAAGAACGGCGCCGCCCTCCCGACTGGGCACAACGGCATTCTCCACGTCAAAGGCCCCCAGGTTATGAAGGGGTATTACAAAAAACCCGAATTGACCGCCCAGGTTCTCAGCGAAGACGGCTGGCTTAATACCGGGGACATAGCCATGAGAACCAGGGACAATGAGTTGCGTATCACCGGCAGGGCCAAGGATACCATAGTGCTCCGGGGCGGCGAAAACGTGGAGCCTGTGCCCATTGAGTCGAAGCTCAAAGAAAGCCCCCGGATCGCCCAGTGCGTGGTGGTGGGGCAGGATCAGAAGTACCTGGCCGCCCTCATCGTGCCGGTGCAGGACGCCGTTATGGCCTTCGCGGAAGAGAACAATATCCCCATCGTGGACTGGGAGCTTCTGCTCCAGCAGCCCGAAATTATCGAGCTCATCGCCAATGATGTTTCGGATCTGGTAGGCCCCAAGGCCGGCTTTAAGCCCTTTGAGCGGATATACAAGTTCAGGCTCCTGGCCAGGCCCTTTCAGGCCGGGACAGAGCTTTCGGCCAAGGGCGAACCCATGCGGCACAAGGTCAGCGTCAACTATTCCAGGGAAATTCAGGGCCTCTTTAAATAGCGCCTGTAAGCCGCGACGGCCCGGCGGGTCGAGTCAAAGGCGAGGCGGTCGAGGTCTATTTCGTCTGGCCGCAAGAATTCCGCCCCCGCGATTTCCTTTTCTTCCAGGACGAGATCCTTTTCGGAAAGCCCCGGAGCGGAAAGGGTAAAGAACAGATCGCAGGTATTGTACACGATGTTTTTATAGGGATAGACATTGGCAAAAGACGAAAAAAAGGTGAATTCCGCTTCCTCAGGGGGCGTCCAGCCTAATTCTTCCCGGATTTCCCGGCGGAGCCCTTCCAGGGCCCCCTCGCCCAGGTCAACAAAGCCGCCGGGGAGGTCCAGCTTCCCCTTGCAGGGCTCCTTGCCCCGGACCAGGAGCACAATCCTGTCACCGGCGGCGATGACGCAACCCGTGGCCGCCGCGATATTATGGTAATACGAAAAGCCGCAGTCCGGGCACTTGAAAACTTTGTTCCGCTCAAAAACGATATTTTTTGAGCCGCAGGAAGGGCAATATTTAAACATAGCAAAAAATACCATCAATCTTGAACATGAACAAGCCCCTATTGTATATTTCTTTTATTATGATAAGTGAATGTTCTTTACAGGTGCGCAGTTACGAATGTGACAGCTACGGCCATGTTAATAACGCCAATTATCTTAACTTTCTTGAATTCGGCCGTTATGAATTCCTCAAAACCGTAGGCTTCGATTATCCTGCCGCAATTAAGGCCGGCTATGGGGTATACGTGGCCCG
>JAISRD010000043.1 GCA_031273835.1 Treponema sp.
CCTTCATCGAAATTATAAAAATAAATTCAATGTCAACAGAGATGATTCCAAAATTATGGTCCTGTCGGACCGCCGGATTTCGGAACTGCTTCAACAGGTTAAAAGAATCGTCCGTTGGCTCATACCGGATTCGTAATATCCTTTGCCGCGTCCGGTACTACATTCCAGGGTCCAATCCCCTTAGCTTGTTGACACTGGAATTATGTTACCATGGCTTTTTGCCGCTGTCAACTGTTTTTTTTATTTTTTTTACTTTTTTATTGAATTTTTTCAAGCGCCTGTCTTTTATATGCGGCGAAATTCCTGTCCGGTTCAAACTGGTATTCCTTCCCGTCCAGGGCCGCGACCAGATACAGGGTCTCCGCCTCCAGGACGGCCCTAAGGGATTCCCGGCTGATCTCTGCGGTTATATGCAGTTCATGGGTTTCGCCTTTAACAAACAGCACCCTAATCTCTTCCAGGGGGTAGAGGTCCCCGTCTGCAACCAGCACGGCGGCTGTAACCGCCCTGGGGTCTTTTAGGGTGTTGAAGAAGGCGATGCCGCATTCCGCCGTATCCCCCTCATCCCCTCCCGAAAATTCCACCCTGGCCGTCAGGTGCTTGAGGTTTCTTACGGTCCACTCGGGAAGAGAAGCCGTAACTGAGGGCGCGGCGGTTTGTTCCGGCGGTTTTTCCGGAGAATCCGCTTTTTCAGCCGGAGGAGCGGTAAAAGTACCGGACGGGATGAAACTGACACAGCCGCCTAAGAGTAAAATACACACATATAAAAGGCGCCTAAATTTGATTATTTTCATGGCGGCTCATTCAGGCTTTTTCACTATTTCCAGCAGCCTGTCCAGATCATCCATAGAATAGTACTCAATGTGAATTTTACCTTTTTTCAGATCCCCATCAATGGTAACTTTGGTGCCGAGTACGTCAATGAACCGCTGTTCAATGGCGGCAAGCTCCGGGTCGCGCCGGGATTTGGCGGGGGCCGGCTTCTCTCCGCCCGTATCCGCCCCGGCCTCTCCTGCGGGGGGCCGGTCTTCGGGAGTATTGAGGTTCACCGCCCGTTTTTCCGCTTCCCGGACCGGGATGCCCTTTTCCAGGATCTCCTGGAAAAGGGTTTCCTGCGCCGCTGGATCGATGACCGAGAGCAAGGCCCGCCCGTGACCGGGGCTAAGGCTGCCTTCCTGCAGGGCTTTCAGCATGGCCGGGGGGAGCTTCAGAAGGCGCAGGGTGTTGGTGACCGTGGTACGGTTCTTGCCGACCCGGGCGGCCACTTCGTCCTGGGAAAGGCCGATCAGGTCCATAAGATTGCGGTAGGCCATGGCCTCCTCTATAGGATTGAGGTCGGCCCGCTGGATGTTCTCGATGAGGGAAATTTCCATGCGCTGCTGATCGGTGTAGGAGCGGACGAGCGCCGGGACCTCGGTGAGGCCGGCCATGCGGGCGGCCCGGCTCCGGCGTTCCCCGGCTATGATGAAATAGGACCCGTCCCCGGCATCTTCGACCAGCAGGGGCTGGATGATCCCGTGTTCCCGGATGGAGTCCGCCAGTTCCCGAAGGGCTTCCTCATCAAAGTTCTTCCGGGGCTGGTTGGGATTGGCGTTGAGTTTATCCAGGGGGACAAGCGCCGGTTTCATACCGGCGGGGGAGGGCTCGGATGTGAACGCGGCGCCGTCATCATCGTTCCCCATATAGATGATCTCCTCATCGGCGGCAATGCCGCCCTCATCCCCTGCGGGCAAACCGGTAGAACCCGGCCCGTCATCCATGGGCAGCAGGGCGTCCAGCCCCTTGCCGAGCCTGTGTTTAGCCATGATCGGGCCTCTCTTTTACTCCGGCCCCTGGCGCGGCCGCCCCGGCGGGATGGGCGGCGGCGGGGACCGGTTTACCCCGTTTGATGAGTTCGGCGGCAAGGCTTTGGTATGCCTTGGCCCCGGAACATAAGGGGTCGTACTGGGAAATAGCCAGGCCGTGGGAGGGGGCCTCGGAGAGCCGGACATTCCGGGGAACAATCGTGGAAAAAACCGAATCCCGGAAATAGGCGCTCACCTGCTTCACCACTTCCTGGGCCAGCCGGGTCCGCTGATCGTACATGGTGAAGAAGATGCCCCCTATGACCAGGGCGGGATTCAGATGTTTTTGGATACGCCTGATGGTCTTGAAGAGCAGGGAGAGCCCCTCCATGGCAAAATATTCGCACTGCATGGGGATAAGGACCGCGTCCGCGGCGATGAGGCCGTTCAGGGTGAGTATGCCCAGGGAGGGGGGGCAGTCTATGAAGATGTAATCGTACCGGTTCCGTACCGGCCCCAGGGCTTTTTTCAGGAAGTATTCCCTTTCCTTTTGATCGATAAGCTCCACCGCGGCGCCGGAAAGATCGATACTGGCGGGGATAACATGCAGTCCGGGGATGCCGGTTTTCCGCATCACCTGCTCCAGGGGCGCCGTCCCCGAGAGGAGCTCGTATACCCCCGGTCTTGCGGACCTGACCCCTATGCCGCTTGAGAGATTCGCCTGGGAATCAAAATCCACGAGGAGCACCGATTTGCCGGCCCCCGCCAGATAAGCTCCCAGATTTATCGCCGAGGTGGTCTTGCCAACCCCTCCTTTCTGATTCACAAAAACATACACCGCACCCATGTCCACATTATATATAATAACTTCAACTATTGCTATTGAATTATATCGCCTACAGGGTTTATTCTAGTTAATATGACTTCCATACGCATGATCGCCCTGGATCTGGATGATACGCTTTTACGGTCGGACCTGACCATCTCGTTCCGTACCCGGAATGCCATAAAACGGGCCGAAAGCGCCGGTATCATCGTGGTTCTTGCGTCGGGCCGGATTCCGGCGGCACTTGATCAGTTTTCCCGGCTTCTGGGGATGCACAAGCGGCCCGGCTACCTGATCTGCAACAACGGTACGATTGTTCAGGAAAGTCATACGGGTTCTTTCGTTTATGAAACGCGCATACCCCCGCGGACCGCCATGATCGCCTACGATTTGGCCGCGGCGGAAGGGTTTCCGGTGCAGATTTACGAAAACGATGTGATGTACATCTCCCGGTCCAACGAATTTGCCGATTATGACCAGAAACTCACGGGGCTCAGGCAGGTAGTGGTGGAGAATTTCAGGGCTATGGTCGCCGAGGGGGTGTATAAGCTCCTCATTCCCGGGGACCCCATGATCCTGAAACCCCTGGAAGCCCTGCTCAGGACTTATATAGGCAATGACGCGACTCTTTTCACCAGTAAGCCCTATTTCCTGGAGATTCTGCCCCCGGAGACGGATAAGGGTACGGCCCTGGCCTGGGTCGCGGAAAAGGCGGGTATCCCCAGGGAAGCGGTATTGGCCATAGGGGATTCCATGAACGACGAGGCGATGATCCGGTGGGCGGGTGTAGGCGTGGCCATGGCCAACGGCGACGAGCGCATCAAAAACATGGCCGCCATGGTAACGGACAAATCCAATGATGATGACGGGATAGCGGACCTTATCGAGCGGTACATCCTGGGAAATGAGCCGCTTCCGGGAACCGGTCATGAGTGATCAGCCTATTCTGTCGGAAGACATCCCCATCAGTACCGTTGATTCCCCTTCGGTGGTGCTGGAACTCATCTATCAGCTTAAAATCAAAGACGTGATGAGTCAGGCGGTGATCTACGGGAAACCTACGGATACTATGCGGCACATACAGGCGATCATGAGGGAAAACTATATCACCGGTATCCCGATCATCGACAACCGGTATCTGGTGGGGATCGTTTCCATTGATGATATTGTGACCGCCCTGGACAAGGGGTATATAGACAGCCCGGTATCCGAGCGTATGACCCGGAATGTGATAGTCCTGGAAGACGATATGCCCCTTTCATTCGCCATTTCTTATCTCAACAAGTACCGTTACGGCCGGTTTCCGGTACTGAACAAGCGGAAAGAACTGGTCGGGATCCTCACGTCAAAGGATGTGGTGAGGACTTTATTGGTAGAAATGAACCGGGAGGTACTTCGTTTGGAAAAATTGCACCAGGGATCCGTGGGGTTGGCCGGAAGTTTTTCGGAAATGGAATTTGCCACCGTAAAGTACGATTTTGAATTGGCCGGCCGGGCTTCCACGGAAATCAAGAAAGCCTTGAAGCAGCGCGACATCGATCCCAAGATAATACGCCGGATCGCCATTGCCAGTTATGAACTTGAGATAAACCAGGTGGTCCACTCCAACGGGGGGACCATAAGTTGTTCCATACAGCCGGATAAGGTGGTGATTGTGGCCTCCGATACCGGGCCGGGGATCGCCAATGTGAACCAGGCGCTTCAGGAAGGCTGGTCCACGGCGAATGAGTGGATCCG
>JAISRD010000046.1 GCA_031273835.1 Treponema sp.
GCCTGTCCCCGCCGAGAGGAGGCCGGCGTGGCGGGCGAGCCTTTCATGCCGGGCCGTGGGGGAAACAAGCAGCGCCGGGACCCTCGCGTGGAGGGCCTCAAAGGCGGTGAGCCCGAAATGGGTGATCACCAGATCGTAATCCGCCAGGGTCTCCCGGAGCGGAAGGGCGTCGGCGTTAATAGCGGCGCTATTAGCGGCGCTTCCGGCGGCCCCCCCTTCGCCGCGAAGGGCCTCTATGACCCTTACCCCCGCCCTTTCCAGAGCGGCCCTTTCGGCGGAAAGGAGGGGGGCCCTTCGCAGGGGGCCGAATACCACGGTCAGGTCCAAAGACGGTAAGCCGGAACGGGCCAGGGCCAGGGCCGCCGGGACGCTCAAGCCCGCCCGGTCCTCGGCGCCAAAGCTTATGAGGATACGGATCTTTCCCGTCCCGTCCGGGGGAGGGGCAAACGAGGGCCGACGGCGGCGGGGCAGGGGCAGCAGCCACGGGGCACTGAGATTGGGGCCCTGCCTGCCGGGGGGGGCGGGCAAAAGGTCGATGAGGAAATCCGCCTCCTCCCGGCGGCCCCCTTCGTCAAGGGCCGCCGTGGGGCCCAGGGCGGACCAGCGCTTCCATTCCCCGGGGGGCGTTTTGAAACGGTCAAGGACGATAAGGGAGAAGGGCCCCCTTTCCAGTCCGGCTTCGTCTATGAGGAGCTCCGCGAGGCCCGGAAACGGAGGGCCGCCGGATAACCCGCCTTCCCGCGCCGCTGATAGCGCCGCCTGAGGGAGGTAAAGCCACGCACAGGCGCCCTTCTTCCGCAGTTCCCGGACCAGTTCCGTCTGGCGGATCAGGTGGCCCCCTCCCCTGCCGGGTTCCCAGGCGGGGACGGCGAGCAGCGAAAAATTCCTCACCGGGGGACCCCGAAACAGCTCTTACAGACGGCGATGATTTCCCCGCCGGAATACCTGCCGGAATATCCGCCGCCGTCGGCCCGCTCCAGGGCGTCGTAGAGCACAAGGGCCCGGTCGTAATCTTCACGGGTATCCACCGTAAGGGACAGGGGGGGAATTCCGCCCCGCCATTCCGGGGGCGCCAGGGGCCGGTGAAGGTAAAAACGTTCAGGATGTTTATACAAAAAGGGGCAGACATGTTCCCGCTCATCCCCCCGGGCTTCTTTTTCCGCCGCCAGGAGGGCGGAAGCGGAAAGCGCCTCCACCCCGGCCCCCGTGGGAAGCCCCGAAAAGCCGGCGTAATCGGCCCCCAGGGCAAGGGCCTCCTCATGAATGGCGGAGGCGGCGTCGGCAAATACAAAGGGATTGTCGCCGGTGGCCCTGATAAGGCGGAGGCCGGGGATTTCGCCTGAGGGGAAAAAACGGTCCAGGGCGGCACAGAAACGGGCAAGCACGTCCTCCTTATCGCCGGCGAAAAGTTCAAACCCCCCCCGCCGGGCCGGGGCTTTGAAGGGAATTTCGCAGTCCTCAGGACAGGCGAGTATACGGAGATCGCAGGGCACGGCGTTAAGGGCTTCCATCACCCGCAAAAGCATCGGCTCCCCCCCCAGGGGAAGGAGGCTTTTTCCCGGCAGCCTTGAGGAATCAAGCCGGGCCTGAAGTATGAGTACCGTTTTCATCAATAATCAGGACCCCCGTTTTCATCCGCCCCGGCGGCGCTCTCCCAGAGATCCGTTATCGTCCGGGCATCGCTGCGGAAACGGCTCCGGTTTTCCTTTACCCAGCGCCGTTCGTGGAAGAATTCTTCCCAGGCGGTAAGCAGGTCCCAGCCGGTTTTCGCGAGACAGGAGGGAAAACGGCGCAGGGGAAGGTGGCCGTGATCGTCCCGAAATACCGGAGCGAGGTTCTTCAAATAAAAGAGGCGGTAGGAACCGTCGGCGGTACTGTCCGCCGGAGGGGCGCCGCCGTCGTAAACCATCCGTACCAACTGTGTCGAGTGTATCCGTTCGCCCCATAAATGGGCGCGAAAACCGAAATCCATGAGCTGCCAGTGGCCCGTTTTTATTTCCCGGTCAAAACCGCCGATCCGTAAAAAAGCTTCCCGGCCGTAGATCCCCACCCAGTCGTGGGGAAAAAGGGAGGGCTGGTTTTCCTTTTCAGGCAGGCCGGGCAGGGCCTTTACCGTATTCCGGTAATAGAGGGGGCTCGTTAAGGTATGGAGGACCTCGAAACGGGAATTTTGAATCACCGGTACGGTACAGATCCGGCTCGCCCCGTTCCGCAAAAACAAACGGCTTATTCTCTGGGCGTTTATGCCGTTAAAAAGCCGGTAATCGTTCCATAGGACAAAAAAAAGGGGGCTTAAAAGTTCCGAAGCGGCCAGGTTGATCTCCTCGCCGGGGCTTAGGTTTTCCTTCGTTAAAATAAAACGGACAAAGGGGAAGCGGCCCGAAAGATCCTCCAGATCGTAATGTTCCCGCTTTCCCTCCATGGAAACAATATAATCGAAGCCCGCCTTTTCCAGGGCTTGAAAGAGGCCGCGCCGGGAATAGGGGCCGCCGCGGTTGAGAAGTACCGCCGAAAGCCCCGTGGAGGCGGCCCGTTCGGTTCCCCCCACCACGGTATAGGAGGGAATGTTAAAAGTTGTAGGTATAGTACTCATCGCAGTCCGCGCAGAGTTCCCCATAGTTTTTTTCACAGTGTTTACGGTAACGCTCCCCGCCCCGGTCCCAGATACTTTCAAGGGAATCGGTAAAAACATTCCCCAGCTTTTCCATCTTTCCTTCTATGTCTTCCCTACAGCAGGGAACGGAACCGTCCAGCAGTACCGCCAGGTCCCGCATAATATGCCAGCAGGGCCTGCGCTTTACCGGAGAAAGATCCACCGCCCTTTTGTCGGGAAGGAAACCGCAGAACTTATCGTACTTTTGTATGATCACCCCGGGCCCCCCGGCAAGGGCTTTCCAGGACCGGTAGAAGCCCTCGATGGCATCCTCGTTCCCGGCGCAGCGGATCGCCTGTACGTACACCAGGTCCCGCCCCCGGGATTTGGGAAAGAGGGAGAGGATCTTCCTGGTAAATGTTACCGCCTCGCCTTCACCGTCCGTACCGGAAACGCCGGGAAGGGTCCGGGGTATATCCGCCGGGTTAAGGGAAACTATCCAGGAAAGGGGGGCCATGCCGTTTTTCCGGGGGGCCGCCGAGGCGGCTTTTTCGGCCAGGCCCTCCGGGGCGCTTCCCCAGCCGAGGCCCCTGGTTTCTATGACGAGGGAAAGGTCCGCCCTGTCCAGGACGGCGCCGATGAGGGCATCCCTTTCGGGGTGGAGGGCGATTTCCCCCCAAAGGGAAAGATCGATCACGGCGTCCCCGGAAAAGGCGCGGACGGCGTCGAGGAAGGCCCTGAAACGATCCGGGTCGAGGAAATCCTTACGCCGGTCCACGGGAAGCGGAAGGCCCCCGAAACGGGGATAGGGACAGAGCGGGCAGGTATCCGCCCCGGCGAAGGGACAGGGGCCCGAGGCCTGGACGGAATAAAAATTCGGCAGGGTGCGCAGGTATTCGGGATGCTCCGCGATGATCCGCTCCGTGTCGGAGGCGGACCGGAGCCCCGCGCCGTCAAAGCGCCGCAGCAGGAGCAGGTTACGCCGGGAATCGGCGCAGAGGCTTAAACGGTGGCAGCGGAGATCCACCGGGGAAATTTCGGTCTCGATGTCAAAGGCGTTGATGTCCTTTTGAAGCACGGTAAAGAGGCTGTCCCGCTCCACAGGTTCATCCCCCTTATCCCCGGCAATCCTGTAGAGTATGCCCGCCGTACCGGGACCGAGGAGTTCCGGGCTGAGGCCAAGGGGCCAGCCATCGGCATAGGAATATTCCGCGGCAAAACGGAGCTGCCTCGCCCTAAGTTTTCCCGCCAGTTCCGGGTCCAGAAAAGGGGTGTCCGCCCAGGCGTAGTAGCTAAGCTCGTAGGGGGCGGAAAGCTCCGAAAGATCCCTGAGCAGGGCCGATACGGTCCACTCCGGGCGGGTAATGAGGCTGATCCCCCCCGGCAGGCCGGGGAGGCTTTCCCCTTCCCTGGCAAGGAGGACGACCTTTTCCGTACCGGGAAAGGTTTTAGCCCTTTCCAGGGTCAGGGAAAAGGCGCTTTTTCCGTTAAAAACCGGCTCAAAAGCCTGGGGCGCAAGGGTTCCGCCGAATAAAACCGTGAGGGCACTCATACTTTTTGATTATCGGCCGCTTGGCGGGGGGGTATTAGGAGGCACCCCCTCCCCCCCCCCATTTCGCGGGCTGTGTTATACTGTGCGGGTTACCCGGCTTTGCCGGTAAATAAAATGATGAGTAACGACCACCTTCCAAAAAAAGACAGTGATTTTAACAACTGGTTCAAGAACCTCTGCCAGTACGTTACGCTGAAAACCTCCGGCGCAACCCCCGAATGGACCCACATCCCTCAGGCGGAAGTAACCCTCCTCAACAACGCCTATTCCGCCTGGTACACGGTCTACGTCATCGTGCTTAAGCCCCACATCCCGGCGGACACCCTCGCCAAGGACGAGGCCCGGGACGACGCCGAGGGGGTGATCCGCCCCTTCATAGGCCAGTGGCTCATGTGGAAGCAGGTCTCCGACGTTGAACGGGAGGAGATGGGCATCCACAACACCCCCCCCCGCCGGGGACATACAGCAAAAAGCCCCTGCGCCTGGGAGGGAATAGCGGGCCATTCTGGAAAGCGTACTACAGAAAAAGCGGCGGGGGGCAGCGGCGGGAAACCATAGAGGGGACCCCGCCCGGAAAATATATGCGATACATAGAGCATGTTTTTTCGGTAATAGTAACACGGCGTAGGCCCCGTAAAAGTAAAAACAACCGGTAAAAGCCGAAGGGCCGGCGGGGAACGCTGTGGTTTCCCGCCGATAGGCCCCCCGGCTTTTGCTTGGTACGCTTTCCCGAAAGAAGTATCTCCCTTTAGGTACAGGGGGGGTATTTCGGAGTAATTCCCCCGCCCTTGACGGGGGCCCGAAAGTACGGCATTCTTAAGCACCATCATGGAACCCATTATCTTAGCGTCAAGTTCCCTAAGGAGGCAGGAGTATTTTAAGCTCCTGGGGCTTCCCTTTAACATCATGCCCTCCATGCTGGACGAGACCCCCCGGCCCAATCAAAGCCCCGCCGATTATACGGCGGATATGGCGGTGCGGAAGATCAACAAGATCATCGAGCAGCTCAGGGGCCGCGTCCCCTATTGGATATGCGGGGCCGATACGGCTATTTCCGTGGACGGCGAGATTTTCGGCAAACCCAGGGACCGGGACCACGCGAAGTCCATGCTGGAAAAACTGCGGAACAGGGAACACAGCGTTTCAACCTCAATCGCCCTTTTTAACGGCAGAAACCGGACCATAGACTGTAAGTCCGTTGTAAGCGGCGTAAGCTTCGCGGCCCTTTCCGGGGCGGAGATAGAATGGTACCTCAATACCGGTGAATGGCAGGGCTCCGCGGGTTCGTACAAGATACAGGGCCTGGGGAGTTGCTTTATCAGTTCCGTCAGGGGTTCCTACAGCGCCATCGTGGGCTTGCCCCTGCGGGAATTTTATTGTATGTTGATAGACAACGGTTATCCCTACGGGGCTTAAACCGTATTTTCCATCCCTTCCCCGGTGTTTACAGGCGGAAGGGATGAGATACAGTGAGGGAGCCGCTTTTTACCGGGAAAACAAAGCTTTTCTTTGGTAAAGGGCGGATTTGAGGAGGAAATTGTGGCAGTGGTCACCATGAAGAGCCTGCTTGAGTCGGGGGTCCATTTCGGGCATCAGGTAAAGCGCTGGGATCCGCGGATGAAAAAGTACATCTTCGCGGAACGGAACGGAATTCACATCATCGATCTGCAAAAGACGATACAGGCGATTAAGGACGCCTATGAGGCGGTCCGTAAGACCGTGGCGGCGGGAAAAACGGTGCTCTTTGTGGGCACCAAAAAACAGGCCCAGCAGGCTATCCAGAAGGAAGCCGAGCGCTGCGGTATGTTCTATGTCAACAACCGCTGGCTCGGCGGCATGTTAACAAACTTTTTTACCATAAAAAAATCCCTGCTCCGTCTTAAAAAACTTGAAAAGATGGAAGTGGACGGTACCCTTGAAAACCTTACCAAAAAGGAAATAGCCGCCCTGGGGAAGGAACG
>JAISRD010000157.1 GCA_031273835.1 Treponema sp.
CGTTTACCTTCCACCTTGGTGATGATACCCACGTCCCCGGTTTCCCGGTACGCCCCGGTGAAAAGATTCGTAACCGGCTTATCGGCATAGAAGAAGGCCAGGGTGATGCCGTCGGCAAAGACCTGCTTACCGGCAAAGAGTTTCCATTCCCCGGCGATGGAATTGTCCGCCGCGCTGCCCCCGAAATAGGGAACCCGGCCTATCACGTCGCTCACACCCTTAAGGTAGAATTCCTCTTCCCCCGGAGGGGCGGCCATGTAAAAATAGGCCGGCGGGCCGCTTTTTCCCGCATTCCTGATCGCCTCCCCGGCGGCTTCCCTTCCGGTGGACCGGGCGTCGGCCCCCTTGGGTTTACCCGCCACGCCCACGCTTATATCTTCCCCGCCCAGGGCCAGAATTCCCACAAAGCCCTTTTCACCGCTTATAAAACCGTCGGGGGTGATGACTCCGGTAAAGGAGGTATTCCCCAGAACCGGAACCCCCGGCAGTCCCTCTCCTATACCCTTTAACAATTCCTCCAAATCATAGGCGACGCTTGCGTACGCAAAGGCCAACTTGACATTTGAAACTCCGCTTTTTGCCTTTTCAGCGGCTTCTTTTCCGGCCGCCCTGGGATCGGCGGCATTACTGGAACCGGTACTACCCTTCATAAGAGCCTCCTTGAGATATTTTGTAAGTTTCAATACGGCGTATTGAAAAATCCTATATTCAGCATAAACCCTGTTTGAAAACTTGTAAATCACATACTTTTTTGTAGTATGATAACAAATTTGTACTGAAGCCGGGCCTTGTCCGAAGTTCCCTCTCCGGGTAGACTGTCGCTATGGCCGCGCCGCAGGGTCCAAAGCAATGCCTTCCCGGCAAAGTCCTTTCCGTTACTCCCCTAAGCCCGGAAATTTTCCGGCTGGACTGTGCCTGGGCGGGAAGCCCCCCCAGGCCGGGGCAGTTCTTCATGCTTAAACCGGAACTATCCGGGGTTTTTCTGCCCAGGCCGATCAGCGCCGCCCTCTGGGAGGCCCCCTCCGGCGGCCTTCGGGGACAGCGGGCTGGCACGGGCCGGCTGGGCTTTTTTATCGCCCTGCGGGGAAGGGGGACGGCGGAACTGGCCCGGCTAAAGCGCGGCGGCGGAATAACGCTGTGGGGGCCCCTGGGTAATTCCTGGAAGGACTTTCCGCCGTTAAACGGCGGAAATCAAGCGGCGGCGCAGGGCGTCCCCGGCCAGGGGCTTAAGCCCCTGGCCCTTATCGGGGGCGGCATAGGCGCCGCCCCCCTTCTCGCCCTGGCGGCGGAACTTCCCCCCTTGAGCTTTGACTTTTTAGCGGGGTTCAGATACCCGGTCTCGGGGACAGATGAAAAAACGGTCTTCGGCCTTAAAGAAATCAAGGCCCGGACCCTGATCATCGCTGCGGAAAAGGGCGGCGGAAAAACGGTACGCCGGGGCCGCATCCCCGATTTTCTGGAAGCGGCGGAATATTCCGCCGTCTTCGCCTGCGGCCCCGAAGCCATGCTTGCCGCCGCCGCCGCCGCCTGCAAAGCGGCGGCGGTTCCCTGCTATGTAAGCCTGGAACGCCGTATGGCCTGCGGGGTTGGGGCGTGCCTGGGCTGTACGGTGGAAACCCGCCGCGGCAGCAGACGCTGCTGTGCTGACGGTCCTATTTTTCCCGCCGAGGAAATCTACTTTGACAGTTGATCTTTCCGTTACGATAGCCGGGGTCAGGCTGAAAAACCCCGTGATAGCAGCGTCGGGGACCTTCGGTTACGGCGAAGAATACGCGGGACTTCTCGACGTTTCTTCCCTGGGGGGTATCTGTACCAAGGGGCTTACGCTGAATCCAAGGAAGGGAAATCCCGGCATACGGCTCCACGAAACCCCGTCGGGGCTTCTCAATTCCATAGGCCTTGAAAATCCCGGCATACCCGCCTTTCTCGAGGAGAAACTTCCCGCCCTGCGGAGGCTGGGCCCGGCGCTTATCGCCAACCTTTCCGGTGCGGATATGAAGGAATACGGGGAGGGGGCGAGGCTGCTCGACGGGTCGCCGGTGGACATGATTGAACTCAACATCTCCTGTCCCAACGTAAAGGCCGGGGGCATGGCCTTCGGCCTTGAGCCCCGGGCGGCGGCGGCGCTTACCCGTGCGGTCCGCGGGGCGGCGCCCCACAAACCCCTCCTGGTAAAACTTTCCCCCAACGCCCCGGACTTGGCCTCGGTGGCCCGGGCCTGCGTGAACGCCGGGGCCGACGGGCTTTCGCTGGTCAATACCTTCAAGGCCATGGCGATTGATGTCAGGCTGGGACGGCCCGTATTTGAGAATATCGGCGCCGGCCTTTCCGGTCCGGCGATCAAACCCATCGCCCTCCGCATGGTTTGGGAACTGTGGGAAGCCCTGCGCGTGGACCCCGCCTGCGGAAAAGGGGCCGTCCCCATTGTCGGCATGGGGGGCATAGCGGACACGGAGGATGCCCTTGAATTCCTCATGGCCGGGGCGGCGGCGGTTCAGGTCGGCTCGGCGACCTTCGCCCATCCCGGGGCTATGATTGAAATAATCCGGGGAATCGGGGCCTATATGGAAGAACGGGGCATGAAGGATCTTGAGGAATTGAGCATACGCTGATATTTCCCGGTATATTGAGGCTGAGAGGATTCGAACCTCCGACCTGCAGATCCGCAATCAGGGGCCGACTATGCTCAATGGTGTAACTATAAGAAACATTTGTAATCTAATCAATACTCTTTTTAATCAAATTTAATCATTTTGATTGTCATGGTATTTGTCAAAGCTTTTAAGAACCTACAGACAGACAGTCTGTTTGCGATTTGAAAGTCTTTATAATACAAGGAGTTACGAATTGGATTCTGCGGGTATGACAAAACAGTGTGATAAAAAAATGGACCCCAAAACCGTCGAATAACAGGGTTTTAAGGCGCAAGCCATACGGCCTGCCCCGCTGTCCGGGAAGTTTGCAGAGTTTGCATGTCCCTAGGGGATTGCAAACTTGCAAACTTCCTCCGGGGCTTCTGGCAGGGCTATCGGGCGGCGGTGTCCCTGACGTGATCCAGCGCAAGCCGTAGCGTGTCAATCGAGCCGTCAACGAAGCCCCGGACGTAATCCCCCTGATTCATCGGGAAAAACCAGGGCGATGGCGCCGCCGTGTTCCCCGGTCCTGCGGAGAAGAAGCTCAAGAATATTTACCGCGCCGGCCGTGTTCCCCATAGGCGGGGATACCTCCGGGGCCTTGCCCCGTGCCCCGGAATTACCCACGGGGCTTGCTCCCTATCAGCGTGATATTCACACAGACCTGATACCGCGCCCTGGGGTTTTCTCCGGGTTCACGATTTTGCCGGTTCCGTAAAAGCCGCTGCTGCCGGTCTTGAACTCATGGGGCATGGCGTGGATTATTCCCCAGGATTCCCCCCATGCGTTTATGTCCAGCTTCAAAATATCCGGGGCCTTCTCGTCTTTCATGCCGTTTTCCATCTTCAAAAATCCCCCTGCTTTATGATTTCCGGGGCATACGCCCCGGCTGTCTTA
>JAISRD010000162.1 GCA_031273835.1 Treponema sp.
GAAATCCGCATGGCCTTGAATACATAGGCCCGGCCCGCCAGGGGGTCCCGTATGGCCCCCCCAAGACAGGTGGCGGCCCCCCCAAAGGGTTCTATTTCGGTGGGATGATTGTGGGTTTCGTTTTTGAACAACAGGAGCCAGGGTTCTTCTCTCCCGGCAAACCTGGCCTTAACCTTAAGGGTACAGGCGTTAATTTCCTTTGATTCGTCCAGGTCCGGCAGAAGGCCCCGTTTCTTAAGGGCCGCCGCCCCGATTACGGCCATGTCCATCAGGGTCCGGGGCGGGGCCTCGTCGTTACCGTATACCTCTTTCCGTGTCTGCAGGTATAAGTCCAGGGCTCCCCGGAGGGCCTGTGCGCCGGGACCGTCCTCAATGTCAATGGATTTGAGGACCGTGTTAAACGTGGTATGCCGGCAGTGATCTGACCAGTAGGTATCCAGCACCCGGATCTCCGTCAATGTAGGGTCCCGCCCTTCGGAAATAAAATAATCCCTGCAAAAGGAAAGATCCGGGAGGGACATGGCAAGGCCGTATTTTGAAGCGAGGGAAGCGAGGGCCCCCCCGTCCATGCCGGTAAAACCCTCCAGTACGGGAACCGGGCCGGGCCGGCCGTTTCCGGAGAACCTATCCTCAGGGCCCTCCGCATCGTCCGCGGGGGTTTCCCCCTCGGGGACCTCACGGGAATCAACGGGGTTTATCAGGTAGTTTTTTACCGCCCCGATTTCCCCCTCCCCCAATCCGCGGTTTTCATCCCCTTCCCCGTCTTTACCGTGGGCGGAAGGGCCGGGAAGGAGGACGTAGAATTTCGCGCAGCGGACGCGGCATTTCTTCCCCAGGACCAGTTCCAGGCACTGGCGGGCCGAATCGGCCCGCTGATCGTACTGGCCGGGCAGGTATTCCACGCCGAAACAGCGGGCCCCCCCGCTCAGGGGCAGTTCACCGAAAACCCGGTCGCACTGGGGTTCGGAAAAAACCAGCTTAACGGCCCTTTGGAACTCCTCCCCGCTTAAGGGGGCCGTTCCGTCGGCGGCCTCAACGGTATAGCGGTTGAAGATACGCAGATCCTCAAGCCCGGCCAGGGCCGGAAACTGCGGGCCGAGAAAGGCCGCCAAATCCGCCCTGAGCCCCCGGCCTTCAACATCAAAGCCCGGCTGTTTCTCCACAAATACCCGCCTCGCCTTCATGGACAAAGTCTAGCCCTTATTGCCCGGCCTTTACAATACCGGTTTTCATGGTAAAATGGCCTATGGAAACGACGATTGCCTGCATAGGAGCGGGCAACATGGGAAGCGCCCTCATGAAGGGCGCCGCAGCCGCCGGAAGCGTGCGTATAGGCTTTGCCGATGCAGACAGGGAAAAGGCTGAGAGGGCCGCTGAGCTTTCAGGAGGATCGGTGTACCCTTCCAACACCGGGGCGGCGGAAAAGGCGGACTTTGTATTCCTCGCGGTAAAACCCCAGATCCTGGGGCCGGTACTGGAAGAGATCGCCCCGGTTCTGGGGAAACGGGCCGGGGCGGGAAGGCCGCCGCTCCTTGTATCCATGGCAGCGGGCTGGGGGATCGCAAAGATAAAGGCCCTGACAGGCCTGGAAACGCCGGTGGTACGGATCATGCCCAATACGCCGGCCCTTATATCCCGGGGGCTTATAGCCTTGGCGGCCCCGCCGGAGGCTCAGGCCTATCTGGAAACCCTGAAAAAAATACTGGCCGGGGCGGGGCTTGTGGTAAGGGTCGATGAAAAAGACCTGGACGCGGTAACGGGACTCTCCGGCTCGGGCCCGGCCTTTGTGTATCAGTTTATCGAAGCCCTGTCCGACGGCGGGGTCCTGGCGGGACTAAGCCGGGACAAGGCCCGGCTCTTCGCCGCCCAGACCGTGCTGGGCGCGGCGGACATGGTATTACGGAGCGGGAAACATCCGGGGGAACTTAAGGACATGGTCGCCTCCCCGGCGGGGACCACCATTGCCGGCATAGCCGCCCTGGAACATGGGGCCTTCCGGGGAACGGTCATTTCCGCCGTGGAAGCCGCCTGGAAACGTTCCCTTGAACTTGGATGAGCGCCTATTTGCGGGAAGCCGCCAGCTTTTCCGCCGCGGCGCGGTCCGCCTCGGCCTCCTGCCGTTTACCCGTTTTTTCATAGGCGGCGGCCCGGTTCCGGTAATACGCCTCGCTGCCGGCGTTAAGCTGTATGGCCCTGGTATAATCCCCTATGGCCGCGTCGTAGTTACCCGCCTGGTAATAGATCAAACCCCTGTTGTTGTACTTCATGCCGTCGCCGGCATCGGGGGCAAGCTCAATGGACCGTGAATAATCCTGAAAGGCCTGGTCATAGTTATTAAGCCTCTCATAGGAATGGCCCCGCTTATAATAAGCGTCGGCATCCTGGGGGTTGAGCTGGATAACCCTGGTATAATCCGCCGCGGCGGTATAAAAATCCTTCTTGTTAAAGTAATAGATATTTCCCCGGTTTTTATAACCCAGCCCGAAGTTGGGATTCAGCCGCACGGCGTTGGTAAAGTACTGGATCGCCTTATCGTAATCCTCCTCTTTCCGTATGATGTTCCCCAGATTGTTCCACGCGGCGTCGCTCTTGTTGGCCCGCAGCTCAATGGCCTTGTTGTAATCCGCCGCGCCCTGGCGGGGGTTGTTCTTTCCCACCTGGTACACATAACCCCGCTGATAATAGGCGTCGCCGTAGGAGGGGTTTAAGCGTATGGCCTCGGTAAATTCCTCAATCGCCCTGTCCCATTCCTTCCTGCCCCGGTAATCAACCCCGCGCCGGTAGGCCAGGACCGCGGGATTGAAATTCGCCCCGGTAAGCTGCCGGGAAAGATCCGCCGCCAGCCTGAAACCGTCCCCTATGGTCCGGTACTCCCGGTCCCCCCCGGCCTGGAAGGTCCCGCTTTCCACATCCAGAATCCGGGCTATAAAAAGATTTGAGGAGCTCAGCTCCGCGATGGCGCCGGCCAGTACATACTTGGTACGGATCGCCTGCCCTATGGTCCTGATGTTTTTCTGGCTGGTTAAATCCATCCGCTGTATCTTATGCTTTTCCATAAGCTTTTCCACCGCCGCCGTCCGGGGAAATACCGCGTATTTACCGCTGTTGATTATCCCGGTAAGGAGTATCCTCTCCAGGAGGGCCGCGTCCTGGACGTTCAACGCCTCCGGGATGACAAGGGGCAGCGCCGTCAGCTTGGGGAGGTCTTTGGTATCCAGCCGGGAAGCGTCGGCGAGGCGCCGGGCCATTTCGGGGAGGTAACTCTGTACCTCGCTGAGTTCCTTGTATTCCCGGTAGTCCCCGGCGGCCTGCTGGGCGTTGTCGGTCTTCACCAGGGCCACGGACAGGAGCTTGCTTTCCCCCAGGTTGTGGGTATGGCCGGCTATCACGTAGGCGGCGTTGAGTTTCTTTCCCAGGGAAGCGATGGCGTCCGAATCGGTAAGGCCCGCCCCCAGGACATCCTGTTCCTTCACCGCCGCGTCCACAGCGGCGTTCCTGGAAACCAGGTTAAACCCGCTGTTTATGCCGTCCTGAACGGCGAGGAGCCTGGCTATCGTTTCACCGTCGCCGTCGCCGGTAAAGGGCAATATCGCCAAACGGGGCTTATTCTGGGCAAATAAGACGCCGGCAAAGCTCAAAAACACCATCAAAGGTATAAGCTTCTTCATATATATACCACTCCTCTCTTTTATATAAAACCAAATTATATCAGCTTTAGGGCGAAAACACAAGTTAAGGGGCCCTCAAAATTCAGGATAACGCATAGAAATTTCCAAACCACGCTTCAAAGTGTATACTGATACACGGGAGCGGGAATATGGCGAAAAGAGCGTCAAAATACAGGGAATCAGGGAATTGGTGGTTAATTATTCCTTTTTTTCTTTTCCCCGCGGCCCCCCGCCTGTAAGCTTTGATCCGGTACGCCGGGAAATGCCCTTCCAGGAGAGAATCACCGCCAGGGAAAGGGCCGAGGAAAAGCCCGCCTCCACGGAACCGTTGAGCAGCGCCAGGGAAAGCACCACCCCCCAGGGGAAAAAATCCAACAGCACGAAGGCGCTTAAAACCAGGACGGTATTCACCAGGGACCCGGCGGCGGCACCGGCAATGACCGCCACGGTTTCCCTTAGCCAACGGGTTTTGTCGATCCCGTCCCCCGTATCCGCCTGGGCGCCGGTCTTGCCCCGGAAGAACTTTCCCGACCCCAGGGAATAAACGAACCACGCCGCGGGACCTATGAGCACGCGGGGAAGGATCGCCAGCCAGGGATGATACAGAAAGGCCAGATCCACGGGGCTTACTCCGGCCACGGCGGCCTGGACTATGCTGAAAATCCCGAAGAGAAGGCCGATAAAGATCCCCACCAGGGGGCCCTCGAGTATGGCCCCGATGATCACCGGGACCTGTAGTATGGTCAGGGCCCCCAGGGGGAGCCGGATAAAACCAAGGCCCGTTACACCCAAAACGATCACCAGCGCGGAAAAAACCCCGGCGGCGGCGATCTTCCGTATCCTGTCTGCGCTTTCCATGGCCCATCTTACCCGGAAAACTGAAAGCGGGTAAACTCCCCGGGGCGGCCCCCGGCTTATCCGCGCCGGTAGAGCCTCAGGGTCATGGCGCTGACCAGGGTTTCGGAGCGTTCCAGGACCCGGAGAAACAGGGGAAGGGCCATGGAAAAGATCATCCCGGTTTTGCCCCCCCTGCCCCCACGGGAAAGCCGGGCGCAGACAATGCGTTCCGCCTCTTCGGCAAAGACCGGTACGAAACGCAGGGTGATGCCCGCCGCCAGGGAAAGGTCCCCGGCGGGAAAGCCCAGAGGGGCGAATAGGGTGAAAAAGTCCTTGAGGGCCCCCAGGGTTTCGCGGAGGGGGGTTACCGCTGAATACAGGGAAAGCAGGGCGGCGAAGGCGGCGATGCGGAGGAAAACCGCGGCGGCCCGGAGGAAAACTCCGGCGGCCCGGAG
>JAISRD010000181.1 GCA_031273835.1 Treponema sp.
GGCCGCCGCTTCCCGGTGGAAACGGAGATCCGGGATCTGCTGCGAAAAAACAGCAAGACCACCTTTGTGATGAAAAACGTGATCCTGGACCGGCCCATCGCCGATTCGGTGTTCAGCCAGCGGAACCTGGAGAGATAGTTAGGAGTGAGAAGTGAGAAGTGAATAGCGAGCAGTGAGCAGTTTAAGATAGCTGGAAAAGCGAAGCTGGAAGTCTTCCAACTTCTCCCTTCTCACTACAAACTTCTCACTAATACTGGAAGTCTTCCAACTTCTCCCTTCTCACTACTAACTTCTCACTAAACAGGAGGTTTATAATGAAGTTGAGAATAGCGGTTGTTTGGGCGATGGTGCTTTTGGGCGGGGCGGGGGCGGCGTTTGCCGAAGGGTTCGTTCTGTCGGGGACACTGGACAGTACGGTGAGCTTTGCCGCCGGCGCCGGACCGTTTTTTTCATTCAATATTGAGGAATACGCCAACCTCAGGATGCAGACTAAAATAAAGGATCGGGCGGTTTTTTACGGGGCCTTTAATGCCATAGCCGCGTCAGGTACCTCCGTGAGGACCGCCGCCGCCCTGGGCCTGCTGCAAAACGCGGACCCCGTGGGCTTGGTCCCTTCGCCCTTCGTCGCCGGGGAAAACTACGCCGCCGCCCTGGAATTGGAACGCCTCTATTTCCGGCTGAACGGCGGCTACGCCGATATTGACGCGGGGCTCATGCGGCTTGCCTTCGGTTACGGCCAGGCCTGGGGGCCGTCGGATTTCCTCAATCCCCGTAACCCCCTCTTCCCCGACGCCCGCCCCCGGGCGATCCTGGGAAGCGCCGTTTCGTTTTATCCCGTGGATACGGTCAAGTTACTTGCCTTTGGAGCGGCCCCCAAAAACCCCTTAAACGGCGGCGGGGAGGGCTTTCTGTTCGGCCTTTCCGGGGATAAACACTGGGACCGGGCAAGCCTCCAGGTCCTTTACGCCTATGAAACCCCGGCGGAAGCCCTCCGGGGGATTCACCGGGGAGGTCTGTCCCTCAAGGCGGAGCTGGAACTGGGCTTTGTCGCCGACCTCCTCTATACCTATGACGATGAAGCGAAAACCGGAGTAGAGGGCCTGGCCGCCGCCGCGGGGTTCGATTATTCCTTTTTTGACGGCGATTTCTATATCCTGGCTGAATACCTCTACAGCGGAGCCGCCTCGACAACCGCCTTAACCGGGGGCGGGCGCCTTTCCAACCGGCATTATCTCTATGGTATGATCCTCTACCGGCTTAACGACTACACCAATTTCAGCCTTGCCTGTATCGCCGGTTTTGACGACCTGTCCTTTGCCCCCATCCTGGGGGCCGAATACGAACTTTTCCAGGGTCTGACCCTGAGCCTCTCCGGGCAGGTACCCCTGGATCGGGATACCTTTTCAGGGGACGGTAACCGGGGAGAACTGGGACCCGGGGAGCCGAAGCGAAATTGTATTATAACCGCCAAAGCCCGGCTTCGCCTGTAAAACGGGGACAGACCTCAAATGGGGACAGACCCCGAATTCGAGGTCTGTCCCCATTGTCTCCGATCGCCGTCATCACATTGCCAAAAACCTCCGCTTCATGTATACTTATCTGATATAATAATCAACTGAAATCGGTACAGGAAGGGTATAATGGCTGAAAATGACGTGGATTCCGGCGTTGCCAATGGGGTTATCTATATTGATCAGGAAGACGGGATCAAGCGGGTCATGAATAACTCCAAGCTCTATATCAAATTGTTGGATAAGTTCAGGACCGGAACCAGTCCGGACGAGCTTTTTAAGACCCTTGAGGCGGGGGATTATGAAAAAGCCCAGGTGGCCGTCCATACGATAAAGGGGGTTGCCGCCAATTTGTCTTTGCAGGAACTCTATAAACAGGCCCTGGAACTGGAGACCCAGATTAAAACCCGGGCGGTACATAACGGGGCGCCGGAAGCCTTTCGGACCTGTTTTGATGTAACTTTACAGTGTATTGATATGGTAATCAAACAACATGGCTGATACAAGCAACACAAGACCTACGGTTCTGATTGTCGACGATGTTGAAATGAACGTAATGATCCTCGAGGAGATTCTCAAGGATCGCTACAATACCATTACCGCGGGAAACGGCGTCGAAGCCCTTAATGTGCTCCGTACCACCCCAATTCTCCCCAAAATCATCCTCCTGGATGTGTTTATGCCCGAGATGAACGGGTACGAAATGCTGGAAATCATGAAGGCCGATAGCGCCCTCAAGCGTATTCCGGTTATTTTCATCACCACTTCGGATTCGGAGAGCGAAGCCCTGTCCGCCGGGGCGGTGGATTTTATTTCCAAGCCCTTTTTGCCGGAGATCGTTCAGCTCCGGGTAAAAAATCAGATAGAATTAAAGAACTACAGCGACAGCCTGGAGGCCATGGTAGCCGAAAAAGCCGCGGAGATCACCTCCACCCTGGATAATATGCTCCAGTCCATGGCGAATATCATAGAATACCGCAACCTGGAATCGGGAAGCCATGTAAAAAGGACCCAGTTTTTCTCAAAAGCCCTTATCGATCATATCATGGGATTCTCTTCCCCCTATGCCGACGAGCTGCAGACCCTTGATCGGGACATTATCGTTAAATCCGTAGCCCTCCACGATGTGGGGAAGATCGGTATCCCCGACAAGATCCTCCTTAAACCGGGGAAACTTGACGCCGATGAATTCGAGATCATGAAAACCCATACTACAATCGGAAAAAATATCATCGAGTCGATATTAACCCACAGTGAAACCATTTACCTCAAGCATTGCCGGGACATCTGTTATTGCCACCATGAGCGGTTTGACGGGAAAGGGTACCCCAGGGGACTAAGGGAATTTGAGATCCCCCTTTCCGCCCGGATCGTTTCCCTGGTCGATGTATATGACGCCCTGGTATGCGCCCGGGTCTACAAGGCCGCTTTCCCCTATGAAGAGGCGGTGCGGATCATCGGCGAAGGCCGGGGTACCCAGTTTGACCCCTTCCTTACCGACATGGTATTGGAAATTCAGGATCAGTTTAGGGACATCTCCCTGCAGAATCAGTAGGGAATCGGAGCCCGGCGCCGCGGGGAATTACCGAGGTCCGCCGCGGGGAATTTTTGGAGGTGGCGGGAGTCGAACCCGCGTCCTAATACGCGAAATACAAGCCTCTACAGGTTTAGCCGCCTATTGGATTGTCGGGACCGGCTTGGCTAAGCGGCACGCGGCCCATCCGTATTCCGGGAATTTCTCGCCTCACCCCGTCCGGAACCGGGGATCGGCCAGCCTTGATTGTGACGCGGAAGCCCTTCCTCAAGGCGGCGGAAGGGTTCCACGCGGTTACGCAGCTAAGGCGTAATCGTAACTGTCGTTGTTGGCAGTTAAAGTTTTGCCGAATCAGGAGATCGGCGCTCCACCTGCAGCCTGTACCCCGAACCGTACCAGTCGAAACCGGTGCACCCCCTGGGTAAAAACAGTATGGCATAAGCGCGGATTTTAATAAAGCGCCCCTCGGCGGGGGTACTAAAAACCCATCCCTAAGTTAAGCGAAAACTGGGGTATGCCGGTAACCATATTATAGGCCGCGCCGAAATCCAGGGCGGGTATGGCCAGGCGGCTCAGGTAGAAACGTATGCCCCCGGCGGGGCCATGGTCGAAATTAAGCCCCGAAAGGAGGCTTGAGGACAGGACGAACTGCCAGGAAGCCGTGGCGGAAAGGGTTCCCATACGGAATTTAAAAAGGTACTTTTCAAGCCCCCCCTGTACCGCGGCATAGTTGAGGGCATAAAAGTTCGCCGGAAGTATACCCTGGTACAGGGCGCTTTCGGAAAGGGCGTCCCCGCCGGGCCTCAACACCCCCCCGCCCCGCAGTTTAAGGAGAAAACCCGGTACAAGAGAAACGCCGTAGTTTCCCCGTATTTGAAATTCATGGCCGGAGGAGCCTTCCAGGGCAAGTTTATAGCCGTAGGCAAAAGAAAGGCTTCGTTCGGAAAGCAGGTAGCCGTCCCAATTGCTGTAACGCAGGGAAAGACCGGGGGCAAAGCCTATGGTACGGTACCCGCTCTCCGGGGCGTTGAACAACCTTTTGGTAATGGCAAGATCGGTGAGGGAAAGGTTGAAAGAAAGATTCAAATGATCGGTCAGGGGATAATCCAGCCCCAGACGGCCGCTCAGAAGAACCGCCTCGTAACTGCGGAGGGTTTCCCCCCACCGGCTCTGGTTTCCCTGATTCCGCCTGTTGTAAAAAAACGCCGCGTTCCAGCCGGGAAATCCCCTTCTGTCCGGCGTATTCCGGTACATAAGCATGGCCATCCATCCGTCCGACCCGTACATACCCCCGACGGCGGCCTGATCCTTAAGGCCCCCGGCATTGGTATCCATCAGAAGAAGGCCGAAATTCGCCCCTCCGGAGGTAATCGTCGCTATGGGTATGGGAAAGAGAGACCACTTCTCTTCTACCTGAACCGTGAGGATAAGCCCCTCTTCCCCCCGGACCAATTCCACCGACACCGGTTCCAGTACGCCGGTATCTATCACCGCGGCTTTTACCTCGTTTAGATCCAGGGTTTCCCCCTCCCGGCCGATAAATTTTTCCAGGGCGTAGTCCGTAATACGGGGTTTGGTACGCTTGAGCCCCGATACTTCGACGGAAGTTATGGGACCGGAGGAAAGCTGCCCGCCGCCGTCCGGCTCGGCCTGGGCATAGAGGAAGGAGGCGGCGAGGAAAAAGAAGGCGGCGGCTTTTTTCACTTTTCCGGCGTCTATACCACGGGGGTAAGCCACCCCTTGGAATCGGGCAGGGTCCCGTACTGTATCCCCTTGAGGGTTTTCTGGAGTTCCATGGTAAGCTCCCCGGCTTTGCCGTCCCCAAAAACCGTTTTTTTGCCCCGGTAACTGAGGGACGGAATCGGGGTGGCCCCGGCGGCGGTGCCGCTGACAAAACATTCCCTTGTCTCCGACAGGGCCTCGTCAATGGAAATTTTCCGCTCTGAAACCTCTACCCCCCTGTCCCGGGCAAGCTCTATGAGGCTGAGCCGGGTAATGCCGGGAAGTATGGTATCCCCCAATTCGGGGGTAACCAGTACGCCGGATTTAAGGTAAAAGAAGATATTGCAAGAGGATCCTTCCTCGACAAATCTATGTTCCTGGGCGTCGAGGAATACGCACTCCATATAGCCCGCCTCGGCGGCCTCGTGCTTGGCCAGGGCGGCGATTACATAGTTGGAATCCGCCTTGATCCAGCCGGTCCCCCTGGGGGTCGCCCGGATACGCTCGGTGATCACCGCGCCGGACTTGCCCTCGCTGAAATAGGCGCTTACGGGGGTGCAGATGACCACCACCCAGGGTTCGCTGGAAATGTTTACCCCTATGCCCCCTTCGGCATAGCTGAAGGGACGTATATAAACCGAATCGGCGTTCATAAAGGAATCCTTCTCCCATTCGGTCTTATAGCGGGGCTTAAACCCTAAGGCCGCGTTACGCTTTACCGTTTCAACCAGGGCCTTAACGAACAGTTCCCGTGGGAAGGGGGGCATAAAGAGGCCCTTCATGGAATTGTAAAAACGTTCCGCGTTTTTATCGGGCCTGAATATGGCAAGGCCCCCGTCTTTTTGGGGCAGGGCCTTGACCCCCTCAAAACAGCCCAGCCCGTACTGGGTGGTATAGCTTACCAGGGGCATATCGTTGTAAAAATTCCGGGAATCCGAAAGGGCCGCGGCCTCGGCGGGGGGCAGGGCGGCTTCCTCCTCCGGGGTTTTGTGGGGCTTTTCAAGGAATTCTTCTTTCCATTGGTCCCTTAAGTATTTTGCCCGGTAGCTTATCGGGTAACTTGACAGCGTAAAGGCCATGATTCCTCCTTTTCGTGGAAGAATATACCATAAAACGAAATAACGCTCAATAATCAATCAACAGGACAGAAGGATTAAACGGGCTTTCAAGGCGCGGAACCCTTGCGGCGGCCAGGAATTAACGGTAGACTATCAGAACTTTGATGAACGACACCCGCAAAACCTGCTCCGTCGGGGGCAGGGAGATTACCCTTATAGGGACCGCCCATGTTTCCCGGGACAGCATTGATGAAGTGGGCGGGGCGATACGGAATGAAAGGCCCGATATGGTCTGTGTGGAACTGGACCAGGACCGTATGGATTCAATCACCCAAAAGGACGCCTGGGAAAAACTCGACGTGGCCAAGGTCTTTAGGGAGGGGAAGGGTTTTCTCCTTCTGGCGAACCTGGTCCTGGCGGGTTTTCAGCGCCGCATGGGGGACGAACTGGGGGTTAAGCCCGGCGAAGAAATGAAGGCCGCGGTGGAAACCGCCCGGGAACTGGGCATACCCTATGCCCTCTGTGACAGGGAAGTGCAGATAACCCTGCGCCGGGCCTGGTCTTCCTGCGGTCTCTGGAGCAAATCAAAGCTCATGGCCTCCCTGCTTTCCAGCGCCTTTGTAACGGAAAAACTAAGCGAAGCGGAGATAGAGCACTTAAAAAGCCGCAGCGAACTTGACGGGATGATGAACGAGCTTGCCGCCTATCTTCCCTCGGTGAAGGAAACCCTTATAGACGAGCGGGATCGTTACCTGGCGGCAAAGATCTGGGCCGCCGGGGGCGTCAGGGTGATAGCCGTGGTGGGGGCGGGCCACCTGGCGGGCATCGCCTCCCATTTGGAAAAGATAGCCTCAGGCGAGGCGGATACCGATGTGGAGCCCTACAATAAAATCCCCCCGCCGGGGATCTTTTCCCGCATAATCCCGTGGCTCATCCCGGCGGCATTGGCGGTCCTGGTCGGTTTCGGTATATGGCGGCTTGGGGTGATAGAGGGCCTTTCCATGCTCCGCCAATGGGTACTCTGGAACGGGAGCCTTGCCGCCCTGGGGAGCGTTCTTGCCCTGGGTCACCCCCTTTCATGGCTTGCGTCTTTTATCGGCGCCCCCATCGCGACGGTTAACCCCTTTATAGGGGTGGGTCTTTTTTCAGGCCTTGCCCAGGTTTATGCCTGCAAACCACGGGTTGAGGACGCCGAAACCTTAAGGGAAATATCAAACCTCAGGGGATTTTACCGTAACCGCATAACCCGCGCCCTTTTGGTGTTCCTCCTTTCCTCGATAGGGGGAATCGTTGGAAACGCCATTTCCATCCCTTCCCTGGCTGGGGTCCTTCTGAAATAAGAACCGAAGCTTTCCCAAAACTGCAGTTTTGGGAAAGGCTCATCCTACCGCGAATAACCGCGTTTTTCCCAGACACTGCGGAGTTCCGCAAGCCTTTCCCCCGCGGCCAGAAGGGTTTCTTCCTTTTTGGCAAAGTGGAAGCGTATAAGGTGATGTACCGGCTCCCTGAAAAAACTTGAGCCCGGAACGGCGGCGACCTTTACTTCCCTGGCAAGCCATTCGCAGAAGCGCGTGTCGCCGCCGCCGTCAAATTCGCCTATGTCGGCAAGTACATAGTAGGCCCCCTGGGGCTTTGTATAGGGGAGGGCCGCCCTGTCCAGGGCGCCGAGAAACACATCCCGTTTTGCGGTATAGGAGGCCCGAAGTTCCCGGTAATACGAAGGGGGAAAGGCCAGGGCGGTAAGGGCCGCCTCCATAAGCGGCGCGGCTGCCCCTACGGTAAGGAAGTCGTGGACCTTGCGTATAACCCCGGTGGCTTTTTCACCGGCGATTGTGTAGCCCAGCCGCCAGCCCGTGATCGAATAGGTCTTGGAAAGGGAGGAACAGCTTATGGTCCGTTCCGCCATGCCGGGAAGGGAGGCAAAATAGACGTGTTCCGCCGGTTCATAAACAATATGCTCGTAAACTTCGTCGGTAATTACCCAGGCGTCAAATTCCCCGGCCAGCTCCGCGATATAGAGCAGTTCTTCCCTGGTAAAGACCTTTCCCGAAGGATTACTGGGGTTGCAGAGTATAAGCGCCCTGGGCCGCTTTTCAAAGGCGGAGCGCAGCCTGTCCCCGTCAAAACTAAAGGACCCCCCGGCGGCGCTTCCGGGTTTGGGCGGAACCAGGGGGACATAAAGGGGCTCCGCCCCGGAGAGTATGGCGTCGGCGCCGTAGTTTTCATAAAAGGGGGAAAAGACAATCACCTTGTCCCCGGGGTTGACCACGCTCATCATGGCGGCCATCATCGCCTCGGTGGAACCGCAGGTAACGGTGATGTTCCTGTCCGGGTCCACGGGGATGCCCATAAAGCGGCTCTGTTTTTCCGCCAGGGCCGCGCGGAAATTCGGCGCTCCCCAGGTAACGGCGTATTGATGGGGCCCCGCCGCCGCGGTCCGGGCCAGGGCGGCGCTGAGTTCCCCCGGAGGATCAAAGTCGGGGAAACCCTGGGACAGGTTGATGGCTCCGTACTCCATGGCTATCCGCGTCATGCGGCGTATCACCGATTCCTCAAATCCCTCTGTTCTTTTGCTCGTAAGCGGCATGGCGCCCCCTTTTCCCTGTTTTCCGCTAAAATCCACGGATGAAATTTACCACGGACCTTGCCAAAGTTACGAGCCCCCC
>JAISRD010000187.1 GCA_031273835.1 Treponema sp.
AAAAAAGCGGGTTTTGAGAGATACAGGACTCGAACCTGCCGCCTTCAGCTCCGGAGGCTGACGCTCTATCCAGATGAGCTAATCTCTCTGTGCCAATAATGGTAAATGTTTGTTTCTGTCCTGTCAAGGCGACGGCCGGCGCTTTGTCGGACGGCGCTTAGCAGTCGACCCGGCCTGCCACAGGTTAAGCGGGGGTTCGTTTTTTTCCGGTTTTTGTTCCCGTGGTTTTCCCGGCCCTTTTCGGCCTGTTTCCGTAGATCAACCCGCCGAAGAGGGCCTTAAAAACATCCGGGGCGGTCTCCACGAATTCGGCCTCTATGGAGGATTTGAGATCCTTATCAAGGTCATTCCAGTCTTCCTGATTATCCGCCGGAAGGAGCACCCTTTCCATGCCGTTCCGTATGGCCGCGAGAATTTTTTCCTTAAGCCCCCCGATGGGCAATATGCGGCCCGTCAGGGTTAACTCGCCGGTCATGGCGGTCCCCGGTTTGGGGGCCCTGCCGCAAAGGGTGGACAGCAGAGAGACCGCCAGGGTGATGCCGGCGGAGGGGCCGTCTTTGGGTATGGCCCCTTCGGGGACGTGGATGTGAAAATCGGTCTTGCCTATATCTTTAAAGGTAAACCGGAAACGCTCCTGTTCGCTGCGGAGATAGGAAAGGGCTATTCTGGCGCTTTCCTTCATAACGTCCCCCAGATTGCCCGTAATGGTAAGTTCCCCGCCGCCGGAATAACTTTTTGTTTCCACCGGAAGGATAGCCCCTCCGGTTTCGGTCCACGCCAGGCCGTAGGAAACCCCTATTCTCTCTTCCTTAAACACCAGATCGCGCTTGTATTTGCGCCTGCCCAGGAGTTTTTCAAGGTCTTCCTTTTTGATGTTTTTTTTATAGGAAGCGATGGACTTTTCTCCTGATCTGCCGTAGCCGTTTTCAACCGCCCTGCGGGCTATACGCCGGGCACAGCGGGCTATTTCCCGTTCAAGCCCCCGGACGCCTGATTCCATAGTCCAGTGGCGGATAATGGAAATAAGCGCGTCGTCCCTGAAACTTATCTGAGCGTCCTTAAGGCCGTTTTCCGCAAGTTCCTTGGGTATCAGGAAACGTTTTGCTATGGCCAGTTTTTCCTGTTCCCCGTAGCCGGGTATTTCTATCACTTCCATACGGTCCAGGAGGGGGAAGGGTATGGTATGAATGGAATTGGCGGTGGCTATGAAAAGTACCCTGGAAAGATCATAGGGCACCTCAAGATAATGATCCGCGAAGGTATTGTTCTGCTCCGGATCGAGCACCTCCAGAAGGGCCGAAGCGGGATCTCCCCTGAAATCGCCGGAAAGCTTATCTATTTCGTCAAGCAGAAATACGGGGTTTGTGGTTCCCGCCTTCCGCATGGATTGGAGTATCTTTCCGGGCAGGGCCCCTACATAGGTTTTACGGTGGCCCCGTATTTCCGCTTCGTCCCTGACCCCGCCCAGGGAGACGCGGACAAAGCGCCTTTCCAGGGCCCGGGCCACGGACTTGCCGAGGCTGGTTTTTCCCGTACCGGGGGGGCCCACAAAGCAAAGTATGGGCCCCTTTACGGATACCGGTGCGGTCCCGGCAAGAAGCTCCCGTACCGCTATAAATTCAAGTATCCGTTCTTTGGCCTTTTCCATGCCGTAGTGATCTTCCTCAAGTATTTTCTCCGCTTCCGCGAGGGAACCCTGGTATTCTCCGCCTTCGGCGCCTTCCTTCCAGGGAAGGTCCGCTATCCATTCAAGGTAAGCCCTGATTACCCCCGCTTCGGGGGAAAAGGGCTGCAGTTTCCGGAGGCGGGTTAATTCCTTTCCGGCCTTGTTAAGCACCTCTTCGCCGGGATCTTTTTCTTTGATGGAATTTTCCAGTTCCGCGAATTCATCTTCCCTGCCGTCCTTGCCCAGTTCCCTGTTGATTTCCCTGATCTGCTCGTGAAGTATATATTCCCGCTGGTGTTTATCCATGCGGCTTTTCACTTTGCCGGAGATGTTCTTTTGTATTCCCAGTATTTCGTTTTCAAGTTCCAGAATTTCAAGAAGGATCTCGAGGCGCCTTCCGGGGTCGTCTCCGTCGAGGAGGGCGGCCTTTTTTTCGGTTTTGACGGCCAGGGCGTTGCCGATGATATTGCAGAGCCTTTCGGGATTTTCGGTTCTGTCGGCCATTGAAAGGACTTCGGTACTGACCTTTTTTGAAAATTCGGCGTATTGGAAAAACGCCTTTTGAACGGAACGTACCAGGGCGGCCCGTTCAAGGGTAAGCGCCTCGCTTTCTCCCGCCCGGCGTTCCGCCCCCCGCGGTCCGGGGCCGAGGGCTTTCAGCCTTACCAGGGAATGATCGCCCGACTTCTTAAGGGAAATGATCCTCCCCCTATACTCGCCGTGAAGCACAACCCGGTAAGTCCCGTCGGGAAGCCTCAGATGCTGGACAATGCGGACCAGGGTTCCCGTCTCATAGGTATCCCCCTGGGAAGGGCATATTACATCCCCCTGGATTTTAAGGGGAGACGCAAAAAGGCGCAAATCCCTTTTCAGGGCTTCCTCAACCGCGGCGATTCCCGATTTATAGGTGATGTAAACGGGGACTATGGTGTGGGGGAAAAGCGCCAGATCCCGCAACGGAAGCAGGGGGCACTCTTCACCGGGTTTTTTGACCCCCAGGGCGGAGAAAATGTTTATGCCGCTCCGTTTAGGATCGGGCTCTCCGCTCATGCGGTCTTTTGCAGGGGCAGTATTTCGGGGGGTTCGGATTTTTCCACCGTATCCTGGGTAATAACCACCCGTTTGCTTCCCTCCATAGAGGGAATTTCAAACATGATATCGGTCATGAGTTTTTCCACGATGGCCCTTAATCCCCGGGCGCCGGTTTTTTGCTTTATCGCCGTACCGGCTATGGCGTTTATGGCCCCGTCGGTAAATTCAAGCTTTACATCGTCAATGGCCAGGGATGCCTGATACTGCTTTACAATGGCGTTTTTCGGTTCAATGATGATACGTTTAAGGTCTTCAAGTTTAAGTTCTTCCAGGCTGACCGTGATGGGAAGCCGTCCTATGAATTCGGGTATCATGCCGAAACGTATCAGATCATCGGGATGCATATTTGAGTAAAGCTCCCTAAGGCTCCGTTCCCGGTTGTTCCTGATATCCGCCCCAAAACCCAGGGGGTGCTCTACCACCCGCTGTTCAATGAATTTATCCAGCCCCACAAAGGCGCCGCCGCATATAAAAAGTATATTGGTGGTGTCGATGCGGATCATCTCCTGGTTGGGATGTTTCCTTCCCCCCTGGGGGGGGACCGAAGCGATGGTTCCCTCGATTATTTTCAGCAGGGCCTGCTGTACCCCTTCGCCCGAAACATCCCTGGTTATGGAGACGTTTTCCCCCTTCCGGGCTATTTTATCGATCTCGTCAATGTACACGATACCCCGTTCGGCCGAAGCGATATTGCCCCCCGCGTTTTGGATAAGCTTGAGGAGTATATTCTCCACATCCTCTCCCACATAACCCGCCTCGGTCAGGGTAGTGGCGTCCACAATGGCAAAAGGAACCTTTAATTTCCGGGCCAGGGTCTTGGCCAGCAGGGTCTTTCCGGTTCCCGTGGGTCCGATAAGCAGTACGTTGGATTTTTCGATCTCCACGCCGTCGGGGTCCTTCAGGGGATTGGATATCCGTTTATAGTGATTGTACACCGCCACCGAAAGGGCCTTTTTCGTATCATCCTGGCCTATGATAAACATGTCCAGGTATTTTTTTATTTCCTTGGGGGTAGGAATATCACCGGTAAATTGGGTGGTAAACTCATGCTCTTCGTCGGAGAGTATCTTACGGCAGACCTCCACACATTCATCACAGATAAATACGTCGTTGGGCCCCGCAATGAGACGCCGCGCCATATCGTTGCTTTTGCCGCAGAACGAGCAGGATCTGTCCCCGCCGCCGTAACCGTTACGAAGCTTTGCCATGTTGTTCCCTCGTCAGAACCTTGTCCGCCGCGCCGTAGGCCACCGCTTCTTCGGCGGACATAAAAAAGTCCCTTTCCATATCTACGGCAATTTGGGCGGTATCTTTACCGGTATGTTTGGCGAAATAATCAATGGTGAGTTTTTTCAGCCGCAGTATTTCCTTTGCCTGTATGCCTATATCGGCGGCCTGTCCCTGGGCGCCCCCCCAGGGTTGGTGAATCAGTACCCGGGAAGAGGGGAGTACAAGCCGTTTTCCCGGCGTTCCGGCGCAGAGTATGAGGGCCGCCACGCTGGCCGCCTGGCCTAGACAGATGGTCTGGACATCGGATTTTACATGCTGAAGGGTATCGTAGATGGCAAGCCCCGCCGTTACCGAGCCCCCCGGTGAATTGATGTACAGGTTGATATCTTTTTCCGTGTTCTGGCCTTCCAAAAAAAGAATCTGCGCCACCACCAGATCGGCGTTAAGGTCGACAATTTCCCCGTCCAGAAAAACTATCCTGTCCGAAAGGAGCCGGGAATAGATATCATAGTACCGTTCTCCCATGCCGGTTTGTTCCACCACATGGGGAAGGATATTACTCATTTTTTCTCCTCTTTACTAATAACAAATCTAACGATTTTCGGATATAAGTTCCATAAAATTCTCTTTTTTCCCTTTTTTTACGGTGTTTTCCGCTATAAAAAGATCGAAAAGCTTCCGTTCCTTGATGTTTTCCTTCAAATATTCCCCGGCGTTTTCCTGTTCATAGTACTTTTTTATTTCCTCAGGGGAAGCGGAGGAATCCGCCGCCAGGGTTTCAAATTCCCTTTCCAGATCCTCGTCTGAGGCCTCAAGTTTGAGGGCCTCCATCAAAGTTTCCACAATGAACCTGCTTTTAAGGGCCCTTTCCGCGTCGGGCCTCCAGCCTTCGCGGATTTTTTCGGCATCCTGGCCTGATTGTACCAGATTTTCCTCAAGTTTATCCTGGGGAATTTTCAAACGGCGGGCAAGGTTCCGCCAGCGGGAATTGAGTTCCATGAGGACCATGGATTCCGGGAGATCTATGGAGGTAGTTTCAAGGACCTTTTCGAGAATTCTGGAAACCGTGATTTCCCTGATCCGGGCGGCGAGGGTTTTTTCAAGCCTTTCCCGTATGTTGTTTTTCAGGTCCTCCAGGGTCTTGTACTTTTCATCCACATCCTGGGCAAGATCATCGTCCAGATCGGGCAGCCTCTTTTCCTTAAGGGCCCTTAGGCTTACCCGTATGGTACGGGTCTGCCCGGCTAAGTCCTTATGCGGATAATCCCCGGGGAAGGTTTTTTCGATTTCCCTGGTTTCTCCCTTTTTCATCCCGATTATGTCGTCGTCGAATTGATAGATATTGTAGAGGCTTCCCAGGGTAAAGACAAAATCCTCCCGTTCGCTCCCGCCCACGGGAACGCCCCCTTCAAGCTCGCAGTAGTTTACCGTAACCACATCGTCCCTGCGGGCGGGGGCGTCGTCGTCCCTGTCCAGGACTATGGCGTTCCGTTCCCGAAGCTCCTCAAGCTCCCGGTTTATATCCTCTTCGCCGATTTCAACATCCGGCACTTCCACTTCCAAACCCTTCCAGGGCCCCACTTCCATCCTGGGGAGTGTTTCATACACAAGGGAAAAAGAAAGATCCTGTTCAAGGTCAAAAACCGGTTCTTTTTCAAGGCGGGGCTCCGAATAGGAAAGGGGCTGATCCTCCCCGGGGAAGGACTCATCCTGAAAAATATCCTGGACCGTTTTGCCCAGCAGCTTGTTAAGAAACTCTTCCTTCAGGGCGCCGCCGAATTTCCGTTCCAGCACTTCCCGGGGAACCTTGCCCTTGCGAAAACCGGGGAGTTGGACCGACTTAATGTAATCCCTGATGTGTTCGTCATAAGCGGCGCGGACCTGATCTTTATCCACGGTAATGGTCATCTCGACCGCCGAATGTTCAAGGCGGGTTATTGAAAACCGCCGCTTCCCAGCTTCTTCGTTGTTTACAGGCACATGCTTCCTCGTTAACGCGGGCTGCCCCGCAGAATTTGCGGGACCCCCGGCATTTTTTACGCTGGAAAGGACCTCCGCCGCCCGTATTCTCATGCGAGAGAGGGGACTCGGACCCCTATGCCGGAGGCACCAGATCCTAAGTCTGGCGTGTCTACCAGTTTCACCACTCTCGCCCGGGTACCACAGTATACTTGATAGGGGATTGGGGTGTCAATTATGGCGTTACCGGGATCCCGCTTAAGGGAAAATTCAAAATCCGTTGCCCGCCGGGGGATTTTCCGTTATACTGTTCCTCCGTAAGGGGGAAATCATGTTGATCGAAGAATTTTTTGACAAAATTACCGGGCTCATCGCCGCAATCCGCCGTTCCCAGACGGAAACCATTCAAAAGGCCGCGGAGGAGCTTGCCCGGCGGCTGGAAGGGGGGGGGATACTCTATATTTTCGGCTCCGGCCATTCCCATGTTATCGCCGAAGAACTCTATGTCCGGGCGGGGGGGCTGATCCAGGTAAAGTCGATTATGCCCCATGAACTTACCATTGATCTTGATATGGAAAAGTCCACCCTCATGGAAAGAACCGACGGCCTTGCGGAAATAATCTACGCCACCAACAAAATACGGCAATGCGACGCGCTGATACTGGTTTCCAACTCGGGCCGTAACGCCGTGCCGGTGCAGATGGCCCTGGGCGCAAAACAGCGGGGCATTTTTACCATCGCCCTGACCAATTTGAACCACAGCAAAAGCGTCGCTTCCCGTGATAAGAGCGGGAAAAAGCTCTATGAACTGTGCGACATGACCCTGGATACCTGCGGCCCCAAGGGGGACGCCCTTATCCGGGTTCCGGGAAAAGACTACGCCGTAGCCCCGGTTTCCACCATCGCCGGCGCCGTGATAATGGAAGCTCTGGTCTGCGCGGTGGTCGAGACCATGCTGTCCCACGGGGTGGAACCGCCGCTCTACCGGAGCGCCAACATCGACGGCAACGATGATTTTAACAAGAAGGCCAAAGAAGCGCTGAAGGAGAAGTTCCCCGAACTGCGGGATCTTTTTTCCGTGTTTTGAAGGGTTCATTTGAAGGCGGCTGCGAATCGATCCGCCCGCCGTTCCCCGGAGGGGCTTTTAGCCCGCTTTGATACGCCTACCCCCTAAAAAGACTTCTTTTACCGTAATTTGATCGTCAAAAAGTACCAGATCGGCGTCTTTCCCGACGGCTATGCTTCCCTTCTTTTTTTCCAGGCCGAGTATACGGGCCGGGTTTAAGGACGCCATGCGGACCGCCTCGCAGAGGGGAACCCCCGCCCGGGCGCTCATCGTATAAACGGCCCCGTCCAGACTGAGGGAGGAACCGGCAAGGCGGCCGTCCTCGAGCCTCATGGCCCCGTTACTGACCGTTACGGTATAATCCCCGGCCTGGTAGCGGCCGTCCTGTACCCCGTTTAACCCCACCGAATCGCTTATCAGGACTATGCGCTCAGGTCCCTTTATACGATACACCAGGGAGAGTACCAGGGGATGAACGTGGATACCGTCGGCGATAAGCTCGCAGAAAACCCGGTCGTCAAAGAGCAGCGCCCCCGTAACGCCCGGTTCCTGGTGGTGGAGGCTCCGCATGCCGTTAAAGGTATGGGTGGCCTGGGTAACGCCCCGGTTAAGGGCCTCACGGGTTTCCTCAAGGGAAGCGTCGCTGTGGGCGGCGGAAAGGACCACCCCCGCGGTCTTCAGCCTGCTTATGGCATCAAAGGCCCCGGGAAGCTCGGGGGCCAGGGCCAGGATCTTGATAGACGCTCCCCCGGCTTCCAAAAGCCTGTCGATGTCCTCCTTCCGCGGCTCACGGAGGTACTTCGGATTATGGGCGCCCCGTTTTTCCATGGAAAAAAAATTCCCTTCGGAATAGACGCCGAGGCACCGGGAACGTTCCGAGGCGGGGGAGAAGGCCGCTTCGTCCTCCGCCCAGCAGGAGGCCATGATCCTTACCGACTCAAGGCACTCCTCCCAATCCCTGGTGGAAGTTCCAGCGAGAAAGCCGGTTACCCCGTGCCGGAGCTGGCCCCGGGCCACGGTTTCAATCGCCTCCCTGCCGTCCATGACGTTGGCCCCGAGCCTGCCGTGGTTGTGAAGATCGATAAAGCCCGGCGCCAGATAAAGAGACCCCCCGTCAAGCGCCGCCGCTCCGGCGGGCCTTTCCGGGGGGCCCTCGCCGACGGCGGCGATAATGCCGTCTTTGACGAGGACATGGCCCTCAACGATCGTGTTTTGAAGTATGATCCTGACGTTTTCAATTATTAACATCCAAATCCGCACACAGCAAGAATTTTCATAGTTTTCCCAAGCGAATCACACCCCCATACTACACTCAAAAACCTTTACTGTCAAAGGACTTTTTTTCAAAATTTTGAAGATAATTGGGACGAATTTTTCGAAAAAAATCTTTTCATTGACTTAATAATGTAATATGCTATACTAAGAAGCGATATGTTCCGGCCTGGTTCCGGAATAACCATGCGAAAAAGGAGAGTAATATGGGTAGTACAATATTACTGGCGTTCTTTTTAGCCCTGTTCACCGGCGTAACCATCGTGGTTTTGAGCCTGGGGGTGAATATCTGGGCGCCCCTGCTGTACGGGCTGATGGCGGGCATCATTGTGTTGGATGTGGACCTGGGCCTTAAGGTTGGGGCATTCTGCGCCCTCATGGCGATAGGGTTCTATACCTACGGAGGGGCCACCATGCCGGACTATAGCATAGGGGCCATATTCGGGGTCTTTGTGGCTAAACAGGTCATGGCCACCGGGGCTTCCCTCCAGGACGCCATGGGACAGGCGGCCACCGTGGCCACCGCCATTGCCCTGCTCATGTCCCTGTTTGACATCCTGGGCCGGGGTTCCACCACCATATTCCAGCACGGCGGCGACAAGGCTCTTGCCAAACGGAATCTAGCCTCCTTTCAGCGCTGGCACCTTGCCGGTACTATTCCCTGGGGCTTAAGCCGGGCTATTCCCGTATTTATCGGGATGCTCTTCATTCAACGGTACCAGGTTGTGGCGGAATTTATTGACAAACTGGTATGGCTTAAAAACGGCCTGGGGGTAGTCGGAACGGCCCTTCCCGCGGTCGGATTCGCCCTGCTTCTTTCCTATATGGAAATTACAACCTACTGGCCCTATATGCTGGTCGGTTATGTACTTTTCGCCTTCATGGGGGTTCCCACAGTCGGTTTGGCAATAATCGGTATTGCGGCGGCGGGCCTCTATATGAAAAGCAAGAAAGATAAACTTGCCGCGGGAGGGAACTAATCATGGCAAAGACTAATCAGAAAGTTTCGGAAAAGGCCCTTAAAAGCGCGGCGACCCGGCATAACTGGGCGCTCCAGTGGTGCTGGAACTATGAAAGAATGCAGGCTTCCGGTTTTGCCTATGCCATGGTACCGGTCCTGAAGGACCTGTACACTACCGAAGAAGAGGTCTGTGAAAACCTTGAACGGCATATGCAGTTCTACAACAGCCATCCGGGAACTTCGGCGATTGTTTTCGGCGCTTCGGTAGCCCTGGAAGAGGGGTATCAGCCGGAAATGTCCGATTCTATCAAGGTAGCCCTTATGGGGCCCTTGGCCAGTATCGGCGATACCCTTCAGGGCGCCCTGGTCCAGCCCTTTGCCTACCTTATATCGGCGGCTCTGGCAAACAACCAATTCCCGAGCAATTTGCTTTCGATACCCGTACTGCTCATTCCCTTCCTCATCTATTTCTGGGCCCGCTGGCCCTTCTTCTGGTGGGGATATAAACAGTCAACCAAGATCATTGAGGATGTGAGCGGCCAGGGGGACTTCAACCTGCTGCGGGACGCCGCCCAGGTTTTGGGTTTGACGGTAATAGGGGGCTTTATACCGGATATCCTTAAAGGGTTAACCTTTAAACTTACCTGGGCTCAGAAAATTGACGGCCAGGTCGTGGGCGATCCCTTTGACCTGCAGAAACTCCTTGACGGCATGGTACCCTACATCCTGCCTATAGGTCTGGTGGCGTTCTGTTACTGGATGCTCAGATCAAGGCGTCTTACCCCCGTTACGGCGATCTGCATTGTTGCGGTGATTACCTTTGTACTCGGCGCTATCGGGTGGCTGTAGGCGATTATGGTAGGCGCCGTACTGGTCAGTCATGGCGATCTCGCCAAGGGTATAGTCTCATCGGCTTCCATGCTGGTTCCCCAGATCGATCAGCTGGCAAGCCTTACCCTGTGGCCCGACGATAATCCCGATGAGTTCCAGAAAAAGCTGGAAGGAGCGGTAAAAGAAGTGGATACCGGAGACGGGGTGTTTATCCTGGCGGATATGCTGGGGGGAACCCCCGCCAACCGGTCCATGTACTTCCTGGGGGATAAGGTGAGGATGTTAACCGGCCTCAGCCTTCCCATGCTGTATTCCTTCCTCAATATACGGGAAGAATCCACCGACATCGCGATGATAGCGAAGGATGTCATGGAGGAGGCAAAGGAAGCCATGGTTGATGTAAACGAAATGCTCAATAAAAGTAAAATCGAGAACGGGGGAGCGTCATGATTACCCATTTACGGATTGATAACCGTTTGATCCACGGTCAGGTAGCTGTTGCCTGGTTAAAGTATATCGGAGCCAAGGCTATTATTGTCTGCAACGACAAGGTAGCTCAGGACCCGATACAGAAAATGGCCCTGCCCCTGGCGGCCAGGAACGCGAAGGTATTGGTTTTTTCCGTTGCCGAAACACTCAAGTATGAGAAAGACAATCCCGATGAAACCATTTTTGTCATCGCGAAATTTCCCCAGGACGCCTTTGAGATTCTTAAAACGGGGATAAAGGTCGGTTCCATCAATGTGGGTAACGCGGCGGCCATCGCGGGGACCAAGTATGTGATGGTTACCAAGTCCATTGCGGCTACCAGGGAAGACGCCGAGGTTTATAAGAAGATCGCGGAACTTAACGGGGGCAAGCTGACAAGCCAGATCATGCCCCATAACTCAGTTACGGACTTCCTGGCGGATTTGAAAAAAGCCAAGTTATTGTGAGTTAAGCATCATTAACCGCAGGGGTAAATAAGGCGAAGATTTAAGGAAAAGTTTTCCTCAGCCTTTTTCACCTTTGCGGTTAAATTGTTTAGTAAGGATGGGACATGCAGGTTTTTCTTGCCAGGACTTTGAATGCCATACTGCTTTTGTTTTCCGTTGTTATCATCGCCCTGTTCGCCGGTATTTTTCTGGTGGGCCGTTTCTGGCCGGATTACCGCGGTTACTATATAGGGGTATTTGCCTTTGTTTCCATTGTTATCACCCTGTACTTTAAATACCTTGAGGATCACTGGGATAAAAGAATCATAACCCGGATGGCAAAATCCGGCAAAGTCGCCCTGATGCATATCAGGGGCGGCAGGCGTCTTATGTCAATGCGGGATACCTCATTCACCGTTTACTGGATCTATGAGCTGGAAGGGGAGTTGTGGAACCGCGAACATGTTCCGTTAAAAAAAACCTTTCAGGAAAAGATGAATAAGGATACCGGGGAAATACCGGAGGGGTTTGTCTATGTTACCTACGATGAACAGAAACCCCGCCAGGTATTTATCATCCCCAACGCGATGATAGGGAACCTGCCGGGCCTGGCGCCCCTAGTGGCGGGGTATGAAAAGGACGGCGCCATAAATATCAAATACCTGGACGCCCATTACAACAAGGGCATGGTCCTTAAAACATTCAAAGAAACCTTATCGGACTATAAGGCGGAAAGGGCATGAAGATAGGAACCGTAGGGACCAACTTTATTGTGGATACCTTTATTGAAGCTGCAAAACAAACCGGTAAGGCCGGAATAGGGGCGGTTTATTCAAGGAACGCCGAAACGGCGGCGGAATTCGCAAAAAAGCACGGGGTACAAAAAAGTTATGCCGATAGGGGAGCTTTTTTGAACGATGGGGACCTCGATTTTATTTATGTGGCGGCCCCCAACTCCCTCCATTACCAGTGGACTTTGGACGCCCTTAACGCGGGCCGCAATGTGATTTGTGAAAAACCCTTTGTGTCCAACAGCGCGGAACTGAAAAAAATCGTTAAGACCGCTGAGGAGAAAAAGCTCTTTCTTTTTGAGGCCCTTACCGTGCCCCATCTGCCCAATTTCCGCCTGATACGGGAAAAACTTCCCTTCATAGGAAAGATCCGTTTGGTGCAGCTTAATTTTTCCCAGCGTTCAAGCCGCTATGACGCTTTTTTAGCGGGAAAGAATCCCAACCTGTTTAACGCCGGTTTTTCGGGGGGCGCCCTGATGGACCTAAATTACTACAACCTCTGTTTTGTCCAGCGGCTTTTTGGAGAACCCGGTGAAATACGCTACTTTGCCAATAAGGCGGAAAACGGCATCGATACTTCCGGTGTTTTAATTCTTAAGTATGAGGATTTTATCGCCGAAGCGGCGGCGACTAAGGACAGCGACAGCAAAAATTTTGTGCAGATCCAGGGCGAGGGGGGGTATATATATTCTGACTCCACCGCAAGCAGCCTGCGCACGGGTTTTTCGGTGATTACCAAAAAAACGGAAGAACATTTTAACCTTCAGGAAACCGAAAATGTGCTGTACTATGAATTACTTGATTTTATCGAAGCCTATACATCGGGAAATCCCGGCGTCTGTTTTGATGCAGGCCTTAACACCAGTCTCAACGACAGCCTGAGCTGCGCCCTGCTGATGGATAGGGCCCGTAAAGATTCAGGGGTTGTTTTTCCCGCCGATAGGAGCCTTTGACAAGACGGATATATGAACATTGATTTATTAGCCTTTGACCTGGACGGAACAACCCTTACCAGTACAAAAGAAATCAGCCGGGTTAACCGGGAAGCCTTTAGAAAAGCCCATGAGGCGGGGATAAAGCTGGTTCCCTGTACCGGTCGTTCACTGATCAACATTTCCGACGCCCTGAGCGACCTGTTGAATGAACTCGGCTTCGGCGCTTTTCCTTATATTATCACCGATAACGGCGCCCAGGCCTATTCGCTTCCCGTGAAAAAACTGCTCAGGACAAAAAACATACCTGAAAAGACCGCCCTTGCGGTTCTTGAGGCGGGGAGAAGTTACAGCGCCGTCGTTTACTGCAGCTTCGGACTTGAGGGCGCCACGGATAACAAAGGGAAGGTTTGGGAAAACGGCGTCGGACAGGGGATGATCGCCGGCTATCAGGAAAAATGGTATATTCCCCTGGCGGATGTGGAACCGCTGATACGCTGGAACTGCGGTTCGGTTAAATTTTCCCTTGTCTTTTTTTATGAGGAAGAATTCCGCAGGGGAGTGGAGGAATTTTCAAAGTGGCCCGATTTATCGCTTGCATCGGGGGATACGAACAGCCTTGAAATTATGAGCGCGGGGATCAATAAGGGTGAAACCCTGCGCTTTGTCTCGGAACATTCCGGTATACCCATGGAACGGATAATGGCCATAGGGGACAATTACAACGACCTTGACATGATAAGCGCCGCCGGTTTCGGGGTTGCCATGGGCAACGCGGTCCCCGCCCTGAAAGAAAAGGCCCGCTGGATCACCGCGTCCAATGACAAGGACGGCGTCGCACTGGCTATTGAAAAAATTTTACAAAACGGGACTGAAGGAATTTTCCTCTAAAAAGGCCTTAACCGCGGTAACCGCTTCCGCCTCTTCTTCCCCGTCAAAGGTCATGGTCATTTCCTGACCCTGTTTGAGGGTAAGGGCCATGACGCCGATAATACGCTTGGCGTTTACCATTTTAGCCGGGGTTCCCAACTGTATATCGCATTTGTACTTCGCGGCCATTTTTACCAAAAGTCCCGCGGGTCTCGCATGGAGTCCCATTTCATCATCGATCTTGTACTTGATTTCCGTCATACTGCCCCCTGCATTTCGCGGATACGCTTACGCATCTTAAGAATAAAAACAGGCGAAACCGAAAGTTCGGCATAACCCATATTGATAAACTTTTCCGTTAGATCAGGATCGGCGGCAAGTTCTCCGCATATACCGGCCCAAATACCCGCCAGCCCGGCGTTTTTGGCGATAAGCTCAAGGAGGTACATCAGGCTTGGATGGCGGGTATCAAGAAAGGGTTCAAGTTTCGCGTTCTGCCTGTCCAGGGCAAGGGTATACTGGGTAAGATCATTGGTTCCCACACTGAAGAAATCCGCTTCCTTTGCAAGTTCGCCCGAGCAGAGGGCGGCGGCGGGGGTTTCGACCATGATGCCCAGTTCCACCTTGCTGAAGGAAACCCCCTGGGCCTTTAATTCTTCCTGTACTTCCAGGGCAAAGGCCTTGCATTTCTTTAATTCCCACAGGGAGCATATCATGGGAAACATGACGGCAATCCTCCCGAAGGCCGAGGCCCGGTAAATCGCCCTCATCTGGGTCTTAAAAATTTCAGGCCGCTGAAAACAAAGCCGTATGGCCCGCAGCCCCAGGGCGGGGTTTTCTTCTTTTTCAAGGCCCAGGTAAGCGGCCTGCTTATCCGCCCCTATGTCGAGGGTACGGATTATAACCCGCCTGCCGCCAAGGGCCTCGGCAACCTTCCGGTATGCGTTAAACTGTTCTTCCTCACCGGGGGCGCTGTTTCGGCCCAGAAAGAGAAATTCACTGCGGAAAAGGCCTATACCTTCGGCGTCATTGGCAAGCACCGCGTCGATATCATCAACACCGCCTATATTGGCTGCCAGTTCTATCTTCCGTCCGTCCCTGGTCAGCGTGGGAAGCCCCCGCATCTGTTCAAGGGAAACTTCTTCCGCCCTGTCGTCTTTGAGCTTTTCATTCAAGGTCTTGAGGACATCCCCAGCGGGCTCCAGGTACAGCGTACCCTCATGGCCGTCGACGGCGGCAAATTTCCCGTCCATTTCCTTATCCAGAGAAACATCGGATTGGACCAGGGAAGGGATCTTGAGTATTCTGGCAAGAATGGCCGTATGGGAGTTGGTTGAACCGCCCCTGGTTACGAAGGCCCGGATAAGCTTTTTATTGAGCCCCAGGGTATCACTGGGGGTCAAATCGTCGGCAATGACCACGGAAGCTTCGGTGAGGTCAAAATCTGTCTTCTCCCCGAGGAGTATGGCGGTAAGCCGCCTTGCAATATCGGCAATGTCCGGCGCCCGCGCCTGCATATAAGGATCATCCAGGGAGGCAAACAATTCATAAAACTCCCTGCCCGTCTTGTCAACCGCATAGGCCGCTTTCCTGGATTCATCCTTTACGACGGACTGTACCGCGTCGAGAAAATCCCCGTCCTGCAGCATCATACGCTGTACGTCGATGATCATTGATTCTTTTTCACCGATCTCTCTTTGGGTCTTTTCAAAAAGAGCCTCAAGCTGATCATCGGCCGTCCTGATAGCTTCCTGGAAGGCCTTCCATTCCACATCGGGGTTGTCGGCGGGACCCGCGTCGACCGACAGATCCGGCTTTACAAAAAGAAAGGTTTTGCCAAAGGCAATACCGGGAAAAACGGTTTTACCGGAAAATTGTTTCATATCTATCAGTCTAACAGAAAAAGAAGAAAAACGCTATTGCTTTTCCGCCTGAAGGGGCGGAAAAGCAATAAAAAACGGCCCGGAACTTAAGTTCCGGGCCGTTTTGGGGTTGAGCGGGAAACGGGAGTCGGACCCGCGACATCGACCTTGGCAAGGTCGCGCTCTACCACTGAGCTATTCCCGCAAATC
>JAISRD010000189.1 GCA_031273835.1 Treponema sp.
GATAGCCTCGTTCCTGGTTTCGCAGTACGGCGTCAAGTCCGGTATTTTCCGGGCGGATGTTTCCAGCGAAGAAGAGGTCCCCCCGATTTTTGATGAAGCGGAAAAGGTTCTGGGCGGACCGGTAACAATTCTGGTAAATAACGCGGGGATCTGTCCCCATGTTAATATAGTAGATTCTGATTTTAAATCCTGGAAAGATTGTATGGCGATCAATGTGGACAGCATGTTCCTCATGTGCCGTGAATTCATAAGGAGGAACATACCCCGTTCCTGCGGGGGCCGTATCATCAACATCGCAAGCCAGGCGGCCTTTAACGGCTCTAAAAACGGCAAGACCCACTATTCAGCCTCCAAGGGGGCGGTCGTGTCCTTCGGCATATCCCTGGCGAAGGAAGTGGCAAAGTACAATATTTTTGTAAACACCGTTTGTCCCGGTATGCTCCTTACGGAGCTTACCTCGGTTACCCTCACCGATGAAGAGGCAGTAAAAAAGTACAAACAGAACCTTCTGCTGGGCCGCCTTGAGGAGGTGTCCGAGGTGGGCGAGATGGTGGCTTTTCTCGCAAGCGACGCGGTGTCCTATTCTACCGGCGCCGTTTTCGATGTAACCGGCGGAATGATGTCCCGCTAGGGCGCCGGGTATGGAGGATTAACAAAATGGCGGAATTTGTTTTAGGCATTGATTACGGGTCCACGATGATTAAGGCCGGCGTGTTTGACATGGAGGGCGCGGAAAAAGGGGTCTGCTCGGTTAAGGTGGACAACGTTTCCCCTAAAACGGGCTGGTACGAGCGGGACCTGGAAGGGGTTTGGGAATCTTCCAAAGCCGCCATAGCCGGGGCCGTTAAAAACGCCGCCGAAAAGGGTATTTCCGCCGCCGACATAGCGGCCCTTTCCTTGACCGGCCACGGCAACGGCGCCCACCTGGCGGACGCCGACGGCAGGGGAATGCGCCCGGCGATTGAGGGTACCGACGCCAGGGCCGCCGCCTATGTGGAACGGTGGAAAAAAGACGGTTCCTTCAGCCGTATTCATCCGTTGAATATGCAGGCCATCTGGCCCGCCCATTCCCTCTGCGTCATGGCCTGGCTGCGGGATAATGAACGGGAAATCCTCAACAAAACCAAATGGGTCCTTAACCCTAAAGACTATATCAGGCTCCGTCTGACAGGCGAAGCGTTTCTTGAATATTCCGACGCTTCGGGGAGCGGCCTCATCAATACCAGGGATAGAAAGATCGATCCCTCCATGCTGGATATTGTGGGTCTGGGTTTTCTGGCGGAAAAAATGCCCCCCCTTAAATACGCCGCCGATATATGCGGGCATATTACCCGGTCCGCCGCCGGGGAAACGGGCCTTAAGGCCGGTATCCCCGTGGCCGCCGGCTGTTATGATATTGACTCGGCGGGCCTTGCCACGGGCCTTACCGATGAATCGGTGATGAATGTGATTGTCGGGTCCTGGGCGAATAATCAGTTTATTTCCAGGACGCCTCTGGTAAGCGAAGACTTTTTTTCCACCACGGTTTACGCCATTGAAGGCTACTATCTCATGCTTGAGGGCAGCGCCACGGGGGCCATCAACCTGGAATGGTTTGTGGAACGTTTTATGGAGGCCGACAAAAAAGCGGCTAAGGCGGCGGGCAGGAGCGTTTATGCCCTCTGCGACGAAGCGGCCGCTTCGGTTAAGCCCGGCGCCTCGGAGATCATCTTTCTTCCCTTTCTCTACGGGAGTAATGTAAACCTTAAGGCCAGGGGAACCCTTATCGGTATGGAGGGAAGCCATTCCAGGAGCGAAGTGATACGGGCCTTCTTTGAGGGAATATGCTTTACCCACCGCTACCATATCGAAAAAATGGCCGCCTACGGTCCGGTCCCGGCGGCAGTCCGTATGGCCGGGGGGGCGGCTAAATCCGACGTATGGCGGCAGATGTTTGCCGACGTGCTTGACAAATCAATCGAAATAACCGGCGCCACCGAACTCGGTACCCTGGGGGCGGCCATGTGCGCCGCGGTCTCGGCGGGAGCCTATTCCGCCCTGCCCGAAGCGGCGGCAAAAATGGTCAAGGTGACAGGCCGTACCGATCCCAACCCCGCCCTTACCGGCATATACAGCGCCAAGTACGGGAATTACAGGCGGGCAATCGACGCGCTGGATGCCTACTGGAGATAATAATGAATAGCGAAGAGCGGGTCATGGGCGCCCTGGGTCTTAAACCCATAGACAGGGTGCCGACCTTTGAGTGGGAACTGAGCCGCGTTGTTATCGAGGCCCTTACCCCCGGCGAGGATGAATTGGGCTTTGTTGAAAAGATGGACCTCGACGGTATCTGCGTATATCCGGATTATAGAAATGAAAAGATCGACGATTCGAGTTACCGTACCGAATGGGGGATCATCAAGAAAAAGACCCAGGAGGTACAGGATATTCCCACCGGAGGGCCCGTCAAGGAACCTGAGGACCTTGACGGGTATAAACCCCCGGACCCCGCCGCTCCCTGGCGGCTTGATTCGATGAACAGGGCCTTAAAACGCTTTAAGGGAAAGCGGGCGGTGATCCTCCACCTGAACGATGTTTTTTCCCTGCCCTCCCGGATCATGGCCTTTGATGAATTTCTCATGGCCATATATGCCGAGCCGGAAATGGCGGACAGGCTTATCGGTATGGCCGTGGAGTACAATATAGCCCTGGCAAAACGGGCCTGGGATGAGGGGCTCCGTATTGTTATGACCGGCGACGATTATTGTTATTCCACAGGGCCGATGTTTTCCCCTGAAAAATTCCGGGAGCTGTTTTATCCCTGGTATAAAAAGGTGATGGGCGCTTATAAGGACATGGGTTTTATGGTGATAAAGCACTGCGACGGCAATGTGCTTCCCCTTATCGACATGCTTACCGACGCGGCAATCGACTGTTACGATCCTATGGAACCCGCTGCGGGCATGGAATTATCCTGGTTCAAGGAGAAGTACGGTTCCCGGCTTTGTCTTAAGGGCAATGTTGACTGCGGGCAGACCCTTACCTTTGGAAGCGTGGAGGACACGGTTAACGAAACCAGGGACTGCCTCCGTGCGGGTATGCCCGGTTACGGCTATATTCTTTCTTCGTCAAACAGTATTCATTCGAAGGTAAAGCCTGAAAACTACAGGGCCATGATAGATACCCTCCATGAATTCGGGGTTTACTGAAAAAAAGAGGGGGTCCTAAAATATCAAATTGGGGCCGCCTTAAATTAAAAACGGCCTCTTTGAGGCTGCTTCAAACGCTACAACAGCAAGGAGAACTGTAAATGAAGAGAATCGTGTGGCACGGTGTAAAGGATGTGCGTCTTGAAACTGACGCCCCTATTCCCCAATGTGAGGAAGGGGGGGTGCTGATAAAAATGGAAGCCTTTTCGGTATGCGGGACCGATATCAAGGCCTATAATGTGGGAAATACCCGCCTTACCCACCCCCAAACGGTGGGCCATGAATTTGCGGGCCGTATTGAGGAAAGCAAAAATCCGGCTTTTTCAAAGGGCGACCGGGTGGTAATGGCCCCTACCATAGGCTGCGGAGAGTGCTTTTACTGCAAAAAGGGGAAGCGTAATCTCTGCGCCAAACCCAGATCTATAGGCTTTCAGATCCCCGGCGCCATGGCCGAGTATATGCCCCTCCCCGTTGACGCGATTGCCGGAGGGCATCTGATTAAATGTCCAGAGGATATACCCGCGCCGGTGGCGGCCATCGCGGAGCCCCTGAGCTGCGTCATCAACGGACTCTCCCGCGCACCGGTTTCCCAAATGGAAGATGTCCTTGTCATAGGCACGGGCGCCATCGGCCTTCTTCATTCCATTGCCATACGGGACGCCGGGGTAAAGAATATCGTTACCAGCGAATTTCCCGGACACAAGGCGGATATCGCGAAGAGCCTGGGCTTTACCGTCATAGCCCCCGGGGAACTTGAGAAAAGGTACAAAGATCTTTCAAAGGGCCTGGGCTTTGAGCTTGTGGTTATCGCCGCGCCGTCTCAGCAGGTCCAGGAAACCGCTCCCTCCTATGCCCGTAAGGGGGGCTATGTTTCTTATTTTGCCAGTCTTCCCCCGGAACATGAAAAGCTCAATATGTCGAGCCGCATGATTCACTACAACGAACTGGTACTGTACGGAACCTCCGATTCAACCCCCAAACATGTTGAGGAAGCGGTAAGACTTTTGTCGGCGCGGAAGGATGATTTTGCCAAGATGATCACCGTCCTCCCCATGGAACAGTGGCTTGAGGGCTACCAGGGTGTGATGGATATGCGCTACGCCAAGGTAGTCTTGACGCCCTAGCGGAAGGGAAAACACAGGCGGATGATGAAAGGCGGAACTTCCGGATCTTCCGATGGATCAGGCAATAGACCGGTTGACAGATCGATTGACAGGTCAATGGCGCTCACCATAACCGCGGCGTTCCTTATCGTGGCCGCCGCGGCGGTCTTTGTCTGCCTTTACCGCTTTACCGGGATCTTTAGTTCCGGGCCGAAATCCCTTTTCCCTCCCTCGGAAAAACGCATAGCCCGTAATTTGGATTTCGGTGATTTCCGCTGGCCGGAAGAACTTTTGGAGCTGAACCTTCCTTCGTATAAAAAGGATTTTGCCGTTTTCAGCGCCTTTAGTTATTCAGGAACGGAAAACAGCCTTACCCTGGTTTACGCGTCCAGGGCAAAGCTTGACGACATCAGAGCCCACTATCTGGGACTGCTTGAAAACCCCTCCGTCGGGGAAAGAAACGACCAGGGGGTTTTGAATCTCACGGGAACTATACGGGGCAGGGCCGTTACGGTTTTGAATTATTTCAGTGAGGTCAGCAGCCTTATTGAGGTGACTATGGAAATGACCGGGGAATATACCGGCATAATACGGCAAAAAATAATCGGTTCCTTCCCCGAAGATGCCCTTGCGGCGGCGCCTGAAATCGGCTCCTTTGCCTCCGGCGAGAGCGATTCCGGCTATGTGATGTACGGGTTTAATGCCTTTGCCGAAGACATATACGCCAACATACCGGTTTTTTCCCGGGCCTATGGTTTCGGCGGAACCATTGAGGAACTACGGGAAAAAATCAATTCCCTGGGGGAACAGTACACCGATACGGCATCCGCCATCATAGGCGGGGGAACAGCGGAGATAAAACACGACGGCTGGCTTTATCAGGTAAAGCCCCTGGAAGAGGGCGGGCGGATTAAAGTGGCCTTGATCATACAAAACATACCGGAGACGTGAAAAAAATTTATTGGAGGATCTATTATGCGAGAAGACAGATTTACCGGCAAAGCGGCGTTCATAACCGGCGCCGGTCAGGGTATGGGTTTCCAGACCGCCCTGGATATGGCCAAAGAGGGCGCCAGGGTTGTTATTTCCGACGTTGATGAAGGGGTCTTAAACGAGGCGGGCGAGACCCTTAAGAAAAACGGCGCGGCCTATCTTGCCCTGAAATGCGATGTTTCGGACCGTGTCCAGGTGGAAGAGGCGGTTAAAAAAACCGTCGACGCCTTCGGCAGGCTGGACATACTTATCAACAATGCGGGGATACTAAAGAATTTCCCCATTGAGGAAACCACCGATGAACTCCTTGAAAAAACCATAGGCATCAATGTCATGGGCGCCCTCTATGCGATAAGGGCGGTAACCCCGGTAATGAAAAAGCAGCGTTACGGCCGTATCATCAATGTTTCCTCGATCTGCGGCAAAATGGGGGATCACTCCACCACCTATGTATACGGCGCGTCCAAGGGCGCCCTGCTCAGCGTTACCCGTTCCGTGGCGTATCAGCTTGGGCCCTTCGGGGTTACCTGCAACAGTATCGCCCCCCATGCGGTTATGACAAAACTCATGGCCTATTGGGACGAGGGCAGGAGAAAGGACGCGGCGGAAAAAATACCGGTCCGCCGCCTGGGAACCGTGGAGGATATGTCCAGCCTGATGATGTTCCTCGCCTCCGATGAAGCGGGCTTTATCAACGGGGAGAATGTCAATATCAACGGCGGCTATTACATGGATTAACGGCTCTTTGGGATTCCAAAGTATTTGGAATCCCAAAGAAGCTCCGCACGGTTTAAGCGACGATCAGCTCAATGCCCATGTTACGGATATGCTCTTCATATTCCGGGGGGATTCCCGAATCGGTAATGACGATTTGAAAGTTCTCCGGGTTTGTTACATGGGCCGAGCAGACCTTCCCGAATTTTGAAGAATCGATCAGCAGTATGCTTATCATGCTGTATTTGATCGCCGCCCGTTTTGTCTCCACCTCATAGCGAAAGGGGGTGGTTATCCCCAGGCTTGAATGGAAGCCCCCGGCGGTGATAAACGCCTTCGACGCCCGGCTATTTTTGATTATATCCAGGCTTTGGTTGTTTTCAAACATTTGGGTTTCGGGGTGGAAAATTCCCCCCTGGATCAGTATGTTGCTTTGGGGCTTGTGTATCAGTTCCTGCAGCGTGTTAAGAGCCCAGGAAATGATGGTGAGGTTCTGGTTCCCCGGGATCTCCTTGGCAAGGTAGTATGTTGTTGTGCCCGAATCCAGCATGATTGTTTCCTGGGGAAGCAGCAACCCGGTGGCCTTACGGCCTATGGCGGTCTTTTCTTCCTGGTGGAGCAGGGTCT
>JAISRD010000209.1 GCA_031273835.1 Treponema sp.
TCACAGGAATAAAGACTTTCTTCCTGTTACGTAAAGACACCTGTCCCGTAAACACGCCCGTAAAATCAGCAAAGCCCAGCGTATTCCAGGGCGCGGACCACCGCCCCCTTTCCGCAGGGGGCGCTTATCCATGAGGCAAGGGCCTTGAGGGGAGGGACGGCGTTCCCCACGGCGATACCCAGGCCGGCGTACTGTATCATATCCACATCGTTGGAACTGTCCCCGAGGGCGACGCTGTCCCCGCGGTCCATCCCCAGGGCGTCAAGGATCATCCGCATACCCCTGGATTTACATTCCCCCTTGATAAAACAATCGCAGTGGGGCTGCTGGGGGTAAAGGTCGAAGCGCCTTTCCATGAAGGCCCTCTGTTCCCGGCTTAAGGTTTTGTCCACGGTGATCATGCAGATATGGGCGTCCGGGTATTTCAGGGCAAAATCATCCCGGTCATATATGGGGAGCTTCCCCTCCCCTTCCCGGTTTATGGCGTATACCTCCCTGTCCCCCCTAAAGGTAATGCGCTTTCCGTTGGCAAGAAACATTTCGGTTATCTCGCGGAGCAGCGGCGGGTCGACCCAGTTCTGATAGAGGGTTTTGCCCCCTAAAAGGACATGGGCGCCGCCCCCCGCCACGAGGCCTTCGTAAAAGGCGGCCTCCTCAAGTTCCCCCGGTATATTCGCCGCCGAACGGCCTGAACATAAAAAGAAACGGTGCCCCCCGGAGCGGGCCCTGGCAATCCCCTCAAGATCATCGGCAAAGGGGCCCCCCAGGTCCTGTGAATAAAGGGTCCCGTCGATGTCAAGAAAAACAGCCCTCGGCCTCTTTGCGTCCATACCCGTCATCTTCCTCCTCCTCTCTATTTTACTACTGACCACAGGGACAGATCCACGGTATGATAAACCGCGTATGGAACGGCGCCTCAAGGCCATAAAAGCCGAATCTTCCCCTCCCCCCGGAATTGCCGCCCCCTCCGAAAAAACCGCCGCCCAGGCGGAGATGTTCGGGAACCGCCTTAAAAAGCGGCGGCGTTTTCTTTCAAAATGGGCCTTCAGGGCCGGGGTGGAAGCGTACCGCCTCTATGACCGGGACATTCCGGAAATCCCCCTGGTACTGGACTGGTACGGCCCTCCGGAAAACGGCCCGGCCCTGGCTGGGGCCCTCTATAAACGGCCCTACGAAAAAGAAGAGGCCGAGGAGCGCCTCTGGCTTGGGGCCATGAAGGCGGCGGCCTCCCGTGCGCTGGATATACCCCCGGACCGTATCTTCCTTAAAGAGCGGGAACACCGCCGGGGGGGCCTTCCCTGCGGCGGACAGGAGGATCGGCGCTTTCTCATGGATATAAATGAGGGAAAACTCCGTTTCCGGGTTAATCTTTCGGACTACCTTGATACGGGCCTCTTCCCGGACCGGCGGAAAATGCGGGCCCTGGCCGGAGAGGAAGCCCCGGGGAAGCGGGTTCTTAACCTCTTTTGCTATACCGCCTCTTTTTCAGTCTGCGCCGCCGCCGGAGGAGCGGCGGAGCTGGATTCGGTGGATATGTCCAATACCTATCTCGCCTGGGGGCTTGAAAATTTTAGGTTGAACGGCCTTGCGGCGGAAAAGGTATCCGCGGAAACCCTGCTGGCCCGCCCCGAAAGCCGCGGCCTTCCCCCGTTCCGCTTTATCCGCGCCGACGTCCTTTCCTTCCTTGAAAAGGCCCTTAAAGCGAAACGGCGCTGGGACCTTGTCATCCTGGACCCGCCGGGTTTTTCCAATTCAAAAAAGATGCGGGGCGATTTCGATCTTAAAAGGGATCATCCGGCGCTGCTTGAAAAATGCGCGAAACTGCTTGAGCCCGGCGGAACGCTTTACTTGAGCGCCAGCGTCAAAGGCTTCCGCCTGGACGGGGAAGCCTTCACCCGCCCCGCCGGGGCTCTCCGTATTGAGGACATCACCGAAAAACTGCGGGACCCGGACTTTAGGGACAGAAGAATCCCCTCGGCATACCGGATCAGGCGTGTTACCTGAACCGGCCTTTGCCGACCCTGTGCCGATACCGGACGCCCCTTCACGGGGCACTTTTACTGGCCTTTGATGTTGTACTTTCTGCGGAACCGTTCTATGCGGCCGGCGGTATCAACGAGCTTTTGCTTGCCGGTAAAAAAGGGGTGGCAGGCGGAACAAATTTCAACCTTAATGTCCTTGGCGGTTGAACGGGTTTCGATCACATTCCCGCAGGCGCAGGTTATGGTGGTTTGTCCGTATTTGGGATGAATTTTCTCTTTCATCTATACTATGCTCCTCACTATGATCCTCCGGATCAATCCGTTCCCGCGGCCCCGGTATTCATGGACCTGAGGAACGCTTCATTATTCTTCGATTTCTTCATTCTGTCAACCAGGAGTTCGATGATCTCAATATCGTCCATGGGGTTGATAACCTTGCGGAGTATCCATATCTTCTGGAGTTCCTCTTCGGAAAGGAGGAGTTCTTCTTTCCTGGTGCCGGATTTCTTGATATTGATCGCCGGGAAGAGCCGCCTGTCGGAAATGCGGCGGTCCAGGTCGATTTCGTTGTTGCCCGTACCTTTGAATTCCTCAAAGATCACCTCGTCCATGCGGCTGCCGGTCTCGATAAGGGCGGTGGAGATGATCGTAAGGCTCCCCCCTTCCTCAATATTCCGGGCGGCGCCGAAAAAGCGCTTGGGTTTGTGGAGGGCGTTTGAGTCCACGCCCCCTGAGAGTATCTTGCCCGAAGCGGGCACGGTCTGGTTATAGGCCCTGGCGAGACGGGTAATTGAGTCAAGGAGTATCACCACGTCCTTTTTATGTTCCACCAGGCGCTTTGCCTTTTCCAGGGCCATTTCGGTTACCTGCACATGCCGGGTAGCCTGTTCGTCAAAGGTCGAAGAAATCACCTCCGCCCGGACTGTCCTTTCCATGTCGGTTACCTCTTCGGGACGCTCGTCAATGAGCAGTACGATCAGGTAAACCTCAGGGTGGTTCCGGGTGATTGCGTTGGCGATTTTCTGCATCATGATCGTCTTGCCGGTACGGGGGGGGGCCACGATCAGGGCCCGCTGGCCCTTTCCGATGGGACAGAAGAGGTTGATGATGCGTTCGGAGATCCCCTCGGTGACGGTTTCAAGGTTGAGTTTTTCATTGGGATAGAGGGGCGTAAGGTTGTCGAAGGGAATACGGTTTTGGGCCACCGTGGGGTCGTCGTAGTTTACCGTTTCCACCCGGAGCATGGCGAAAAACCGCTCCTGTTCCTTGGGGCTGCGGATCTGTCCGTAGACGGTGTCCCCGGTTTTGAGGGCAAAAAGCCTGATTTGGCTGGGGCTGATATAAATATCGTCCGGACCGGGAAGGTAGGAATTCTGGGGGCTGCGGAGAAAACCATAGCCGTCGGGAAGTATTTCCAGGGAACCGTAGGCATAGATAATCCCCCCCCGCTCGGTATGGGCCTTGAGGATCGAAAAGATGATCTCCTGCTTTTTCAGGGCCATCATGTCTTCATGGGTGATATTGTAATTCGCCGCCAGTTCCCGAAGATCCACCATGTTAAGACGGATAAGCTCGTTGATGGAAAGCCGGGGCTTGCCGCTGTCCTCCCCCGCCCGGGGTTCGGGTTTGCCGTAGATATCCGGCATGGAAGGAAGCTTGGGCATAAAGGGGGGCTGCAAGGAGGATCCTTCGGCTCCTCCGCCGGGCGCGGAGCGCGGAGCGTCCCCTCCGGAGCCGTTGTTTCCGGCGCGGCCGCCGGGGGCAAAGCGCGAAGCTTCTTCTCCGGAACCGTTATTTCCGGCGCGGGGCCGGGCTTTGACCACCACCTTGCCGGAATTTCCTTCTTCATTCCGCTGATCTTCCTCAGCCTGATCCATCCCGTTTAATTCTTCGGTTTTAACCGTCCGGGTCTTCTTCACATAGGGCATAGCCGCTACTCCTCTGACAAATGCTTGCTTATTTGGTTCAGCGCTTCCCGGGCCGCGTTAAGACGCACCTTGTTCCGGGGGCCGTTAAAATGAAATTCCGCCGCACGGGCTTCTCTGCCCCGCAGGGCGGTTCCTATCCAGATCGTTCCCACGGGAACATGATGTCCGGCGTCTTCAGCGCCGCCGGGGCCGGCCAGGCCGGTTACGGAAAGGGCCGCGTGGGCGCCGCTTTTTTCCAGCGCCCCCAGGACCATGGCCCGGGCGGTTTCCCCGCTTACCAATCCGTATTCTAAAAGCGTTTTTTTATCAACCCCCAGCATCGCAATCTTTGCCTGGGGGGTATAGCACACAAAAGAACCCCAAAAACAGGCGGAAGCGCCGGGCACTTCCCCCAGCAGATCCGCCACCAACCCCGCGGTACAGGATTCTGCCGCCGCCAAAAAAAGGGAGCGTCCGGTTAAAAATTGTACCAGGCGCTCTGCGGCGCTATCCATGGGGCCTTTGCAGATCCGAGCGTATCTCTTCCGTGGGGCGGGAGAATATCTCCACTTCCCGTTCGGTCCCGGTCATGCTGCACTGCCCTTCAAAAAGGACGCCGTCGGCGATGCGCAGCCGGGAAGCGCTTACATCCCCCCGAACCTGGGAACCGCTGAGCATATCTATCTTATCCACCGCCCTGACCTGGCCGCTTACGGAACCGTGAACGGTAAGGGAGGTGACCGAAATATGATCCGCATCCACCACCGCTCCCCTGTCCACGATCAGAGCCCCGGTGGCTTCTATGGTACCCCTGAATTTACCCTGGATACAGAGGGTTTCCTTAAACCGCAAAAACCCGTCCATGCTGACGGTATTGCCCAGTACAATTACCTTTGATCCTTTTTTTCCCGGCTTCATTCCTGTTCCTGATGCAACGATCGGCGTATCTGTTTTTCCAGTATATTAAGGCCTATTTCGTTTTTCTTCAAGCTCTCCCACTCCGCCATGGTCCGCTCTATGCGGGCGTCAAGGCCGGCGATATTTTTCCGCACCAGTTGGGTTTTTTTCTTTAATTCCACCAGCAGGGCGTCAAGCTCGGTCTGATTGAGGCCCCGGGCGTTTACCTTTCCGATGGTTTCGTCCAGATCGTCCATGCTCCGGATAAACTCAAGCACATTGCTTTTTATATCCGAACTGAGTTCCTCCGCCAGGGAAAGCCGGGATTCCCGGACCACAATCTGGGCAAAAAGTTCCCGGCTCCGCAGCACCGCCCTAATCCGGGCCAGCACCTCTGAAAAATTAAAGGGCTTTGTGATATAATCGTCAACCCCCAGTTCAAAGCCCTCTACCTTGTCCTTTACATCGTCCAGGGCGGAAAGCATGATGATGGGAATTTCCCGGTATGCGGGATCCCCCTTAAGGATTTTGGTCAACTCCCAGCCCGACAATTTGGGCATGATATTGTCCAGGATAATAAGATCGGGGATAAATTTCTTTACCTTTGCCAGTCCCTCTTCGCCGTTATCCGCTTTTTCCACCACGAATCCCAGCTTGGAAAGCATAACTTCAAAAAACTCGAGATTGATTACCTCATCATCAATAACCAGAATCCTCTTGCGGGTATTCATTTATTCCTTCCTGTTTTGATTAAACCAAGTATACCCCCGATTGCGCCAATAAGCAAGACGGCGGCGGCGGAAAGGGAAAAAAGAATCCCCCAGAGATCCCCCCACCGGGTATAGGGGGTGGAGCTTTTTAGCAGGGGAAGGCGGACATTGAGGAAGCTTTCTGTAAAGGGCTCCGCCATGGCCAGGACCTTTCCGCGAGGATCCACCGCGCAGGTTTGGCCGGTGGCGGCCGCCCTGACCAGGGAACGGCGGTTTTCCACCGCCCGAAATACCGCCATGGCCAGGTGCTGCATCTGGCAGGAAAGGTCTCCCGCCCAGCCGTCGTTGGTAAGGTTCACTATCAGCTCCGCCCCGTTGCGGGTAAAATTCCGGGAAATATACCCAAAACTGTCCTCAAAGCAGATGGGCGCGGAAAAACGCAGCTTTCCCGCAGTAAAAACCACTTCTTCCTTTCCGGGTTTCCAGAAATGGGTGTCCGCCTTAAGTAAAGCCCGGTAAAGCCGGGGAAAATTCTTTTCATAGGGAAAGTATTCGGCAAAGGGCACCAGGTGGATCTTCCGGTAAACTCCGGCAATGTTATCCCCCTCAAAAAGGAGGGCGGCGTTATAATCCACCCTGTCCCAGGAACCGGAAACCGCTTCCTGCCGCCCGTCGTCGTTCCCGATAAGATAGGGAACCCTTTGGAGGGCCAAAAAATCCAGCAATTCCTTAACCACCCCGTAGGAAGCATCGTCGTCCCGGTAATTGAGGTGCCAGTAAATCCGGGGGACAAAGGCCGTTTCAGACCACACCACCAGATCCGTGTCCGGTTCCGCCTCCAGGGAGGCCCGGGAAAGGGCGGTAAGGGTTTTCAGCGCGTTCCGGTACCCTCCGGGGGTATCCCAGGGATCGGCGTTCTGCTGGATCAGGGCGATCTTTGCCTCCGGTTCGGCGCTATAATCCCCGGGGGAAACAAAGCCGAAAACCAGGGCGCCCCCCAAAGCGGCGGCCCAAACCAGGGCGGGAACGGCTTCCCGGCGGAAAAATGCTTTAGCTTCCCTTACAATTCCGCCGACGGACAGGGAAAGGTCCCGCATTTCGAGCCCCGGGCCGGGGACTTTGCCGCCCTTCCAGGCGGCGCCCAGATACACCGAAGGAAAAAGCACCAGCGCGGAAACCCCCCAGACCCCGAACACCGAGGCGATTTGGATAAGGGGAAGGATCTCCCACTGGGTATAGCCGGTAATTCCGTAGGGAAAACCCAGAAAACCCCTGGTTTTAAGGTATTCATAGCCCAGCCAGAGCAGCCACTGGAGTATATAGCCCCTGCGGGGATAGAGGATCAGGGCGGTTTTTAGAAGGGGGAACAGCAGGGCCATATAGCAAAGATGGATCAGGGAAACAAAAAGCCCCGCGTAGGGATGGAAGCTTCCCAGCCAGGGGGCAAGGAAAGCATAGGAAAGATAGCCGTAAAGGGCCCCCCAAAGGGCGGACGTCCCCGGCCCGGAGCGGC
>JAISRD010000047.1 GCA_031273835.1 Treponema sp.
GTTCCGGTGGTGGTATATGCCTCAAGTGCTCTCCGTTCCGCCCGGCTCAGTACTATTTGTTTGCTTGCTTTTCTCATCAGTATCACCCCTCTGCCGGAAGGATACCGCTTCTCTCTTTATTTGTAAAGTATTAGTTGTTACAGTCTACTACGTTAAAAATGGCCCTATCTGGTCTAAGCAGTAATTTGTAACTCGAGTAACGGGGGAATATTTATACAAAAATATACCGATACTGTTAGTATCGTATGGATAAACATATCAACATTGCGGACAATATTTTTGTGCTTAACGCCAGAATCAGGATGATCCGGGATCTTTTGCTCCTTGATACCGATCCGGAACTGTTCCTGAATAAAACCCTGGAGGATCTTGACTTTATCGACGCCACCCTGATTTCCCTTTTTTCCATCCTGAAAGAAAGTACACGCCTTATTGAAAAGGACGAACATTTTTTTTACCTGGCCGAATCGGAGCGGCAGTTCGGCGAACTGCTTTCCGAGTTTATCAATGGGGAAGGAACCATTTCCTCCGCCCTTTACCCGGTACTACAGGGAAAAATAGAAACCCTGAGAAAACGTTCCGGGGAGCGCCGCGGGGCTATCGGAAAAACGGCGGCGGAAATAAAAAATACACCCGCGGAACCCATAGTAAGCTACGACGAACTGCATGAACTGCTGAGCGGCTAGGGCCATGAGGATTTCCGGCGGCGTCCTGGGGGGAAGGAAGGTCGAGGTTCCCCCGGGGATAATACGCCCGTCCATGGACCGCATGAGGGAATCCGTTTTTGCCGTCCTGGGGGACCTTTCAAACCGTTCCTTCCTTGACCTCTTTTCCGGTTCCGGCATTATCGCCCTGGAGGCGGCCTCCAGGGGCGCCTCCCCTGTTGAGGCGGTGGAAGCGGACCCCCTGAAGCGGAAAATCCTCCTTAAAAACGTTTCAATCGCCCCCATCCGTATTCAGTGCCGTTTTATGGCCGTGGAACTCTATATCAGGCGTTCCAGGCGGGCCTTTGACTTTATTTTTTGCGATCCCCCCTTTTCCTACCGGTTTAAGGGCGATCTGCTGTTGTCCATCGCCGGATCGGCCCTGATGCATCCTGATTCCCTGCTGATGATCCACCGGCCGAAAGCGGAGGGCCCCGTATTTTCCGGCCCCCCGGAGGCCGGGGGGGAATCCGGTTTACTTACATTGAAAGAAACGCGATATTATGGAACTTCGGAACTTGATTATTTTGAAAAAATAAGAAAAAATCCAGCCTGGAAAGAAAAAATTACTTGATTATTTTAGTAATATATGATATTTTTTCACATATGAAAGCTTGCAATTTTACGGCAAAGGTATATTATTCATGAACAGGCGCTGTTAAGGTAAAGATGGATTATAAAAAATTATTTGAAAAGTTTGAGGACCAGGGATTTATAAAGACCACGGTCAAGCGGCCTGTTGACGGAACACAAAAAGCCGCGCTGAACCGCAGGGGCAACTTGCTTTTCAATTCCGGGGATGTGGAAGCGGCGCGCCGTATTTTCATAACCACCGGATATTCCGACGGCCTTTCCCGGGTCGGGGATTACTACAAATCCCAGGGGAAAGCGCTTGACGCTCTTAAGATGTACTGGATCGCGCCGGACCATACCAAGGCGGATCCGCTCATAATGCAGCTTTCCCAAATTATCAGACACTTAATTTATGAAGAGGAGCAGGTAAATGAGTGACGAATTCAACATGAATTCAACGGCTGAAGAAACGGCGCTTACAGAGAGGGTCATGCCGGACATTTCCGAATGGTCCAAAAAGGGTTATCAATTATTAAAGGAAAACCGGACTGCCGAAGCGGCGGACTATTTCGACAAAATCCTGGAAGTGGACAAATACAACAATTACGCCCTGGTGGGGCTGGGCGATACCTCCCGTAAACGGGGCGCCTGCCGGGACGCGGTTGAATATTACCGGCTCTGCCTGGAGCATCATCCGGGAAATAACTACGCCCTCTTCGGCCTGGCGGACTGTTATAAAACCTTAAACCAATACCACAGGGCCATCGAAATCTGGGAACAGTACCTGCTCCACGATGACGGAAACATCACCGTTTTAACCAGGGTTGCCGATGCGTACCGCAAAGTACGGGATTTTAAACATTCCAAGTCGGTATACCTTAGGGTTCTGGAAATGGACAGCCTTAACCCCTATGCCATCATAGGCTTAGGCCATCTTCACTATGATTTTAAGGAATACCAGGATGCCCTTTTCTATTGGGAAAAAATGCTGGAAATCAACAAGGAAAATGTTGATATACGGGTCCTTACGTCCATAGGGAATTGCCACCGCAAGGTAAAAACCTTTGAAAACGGCATACCCTACTTTGAACAGGCCTTGAGCCGGGATACCCATAATTTCTACGCCCTCTTCGGCCTGGCCGACTGTTACCGGGGCATGAAACAGCAGCACCATTCCCTCAAGTACTGGAACCACATACTTGAACAGGACCCCCGTAACAAGGTGATCTTAACCCGCGCCGGAGACGCCTACCGGAACCTAAAGGATTATGAAAACGCCGTGGAATACTACAGGCGCGCTTTGAATATCGAATTCGATACCTATGCCGTCCTGGGACTGGCGATGGTTGCCAAAGTCCAGAACAGATTCGACGAAGCCATTGAATCCCTCCGCAGGCTCATACAGCAGGACCCCAGAAATTACCGTTTGTACATAGAGCTCTCCGACTGCTGGATCAGCAAGGGAGACAGGCACAGCGCCATTGAAGCCCTGGGGGATTTTCAAAAGATGGGGATACGGAATGCCAGGATAAACGAACTCCTGGAAAAATACCGGAATTGAATGATTTCCCGTGGATGAAAAAAAACCCGTTCTTTCCGGCCTGAGCCTGGAGGAACTGGAAGAGCTTCTTGCCCCCCTTCCCCCCTACCGGGCGGCCCAGATATTCCGCCGGCTCGGCGGGGGGGCCCTTTCCTTTAACGCCATGACGGAGCTTTCCCTTTCTTTGCGGAAAGAATTACAAGAGCGTTTCTCCCTTTTCGGAAGTTCCGTAAGCGGGAGGATACGCGGCGCCGACGGTACGGTAAAACTCCGCATCGCCCTGGAAGACGGCGCGGCGGTGGAAGCGGTTCTGCTGAGGGACGGGAAGAACAGGCTTACCTGCTGTCTTTCCACCCAGGCGGGATGTCCCGTGGGCTGCGTTTTCTGTAAAACCGGTTCCCTGGGGTTTTTGCGGAACCTCAGCGCCGCCGAAATCGTGGAACAATTCTACTATATAACTCAGGAAGGATCGGTCCCGCTTTCCAATATGGTGATCATGGGCATGGGCGAACCCCTCTTGAACCTCGACAATCTCCGTAAGGCCCTGTCCATACTCTGCGACGCCAGGGGAAGGGGTTTTTCCAAAAGACGCATCACCCTTTCCACCTCGGGCATATACAGGGGGATTCTGGATCTTGCCCGGGGGGGCCCTAAAATCGAGCTGGCCTTTTCACTGACCTGCGCCAGGGAGCATATACGGCAGGCCCTTATGCCCGGTACCAGGGGCAGTTCCCTCAAAGAAATAAAGGAAGCCCTGACCGTATACCAGCGCTCAACGGGCCGCCGTATTACCCTTGAAACGGTGCTTCTGGGGGGGATAAATACCTCAGGCGAAGACGCCGGGGCGCTGCTCGCATTTACCGCTGGCCTTGACGCCGCGGTAAATGTGATACCCTGGAATCCCGTGGAGGGTCTCCGCTTTGACGGCAAACCCCTGGTAGAAGCGTCGGAACAGGAAATCGACCGCTTCTGCGCCAGGCTGAGACAGGGAAAAATAACCGTAACCACCCGTTACCGGAAGGGCAGGGAAATATGCGGCGCCTGCGGACAGCTGGGCGGCGTCCTGCCCCTGTAGCGTTTTACCCGCCGCCGCGGTTTTCGGCGGCGGTTTCCGCCCTTTCTTCGCTGTTGTAAACAGCAAGTTCCTCCTGGGGCAGCCATCCCTTGTATTCACCGTCTATCAATATCCAATAACCCACGGTTTCCCCGTTTTGAACAAGCCGCCTTTCCAGGGCCCGCAGTATGGTTCCCGCCCTGACATAACCCAGGACTATCCCCTCCGGGCCCGGTTCGGTTAATACCCTCGCGTAGGAAACGGTAACCACGCCGTAGCCTATAACGGAACGGGCAAGAACGGGGGTGGCGGGGGGAACGGGGACCGTCCGGGGAGAACAGGACAACAAAAACCCCGCCATAAGGCTTAACGCCGCTATGCGGGCTGCGATCAACGGTCTCCGCCCCATGGTTATGACCCCCCCAGCAGGAGCTTTACCTGAGAAAACAGAAGCTTATCCGATTCGGCAAAATCCAGGCCCTCAAGCTCCTCCGCCGTAACCCAGCGGTATTCGGAATGCTGACGGAACGAAAAATCCCCCGAAAGGAACTTTACCCGGTAAGCCCTGAGGGTAAAATGGGTGTCTCTGTGTTCAAACGGGACTTGAGAAACCGGGGAACCGACCTCAACGGGAACCGACAGTTCTTCACCGTACTCCCGTACCAGGGCCTCCTCGTCCGTTTCCCCCTGCCGGACTTTTCCGCCGGGAAATTCCCATTTTCCCCCCAGATCTCCCCCCTCTCTGCGCCTGGCGGTGAAGACCTTTCCGCCGCTGACCGCTATGCCCGCCACGGAACTGCGTTGTTTTTTCGTTTCCGCCATTTTTACAGGAGGGGGACCTGCTGAAAGAGCAGGTGGGACAGGGCCGCCCCCAGACAGACAAAACCGGCAAGCTTTCTGTTCAGCGCGATCAAATCACCGAGCTTTTCCGACGCCTCGGTACTGATGCTGCTTTTATTCCGGTAGTATTCAAAGACCAGAATGAAGCCTCCCGCCAGATTTGCCAGCGCCGGCACAAGGTCCCCAATGACCGGAATATTCCCCTCCACCGGGGAAAGTACCTTCAATATCCCCGTTACCATGGAGAGGGCGCCCAGGATCAGCCTTAAAACCTGGTTATCCAGGCTGAAATTCAGGGTTTCGTCCTCCCCCGTTTCCTCCCGCTTAAAGGCCAGTATATATCCGATGGCGGCGTTCAATAAAACCGATAAAAAATAAAAGGGCAGCATCACTAACAATGTAGCATAAAAAATGAGAAAAGAAAAGACTCATTCGCTTTTTATTTTTAGAAAAAGCCTTTCTTCGTCTTCTTCGATAAGGACCAGCAGTTCAGGCCCCGAAAAGGGGACGATAAAACGGAAGTTCTCTTCGTTTTCCAGTGTAAAGTATACCCGCTCGGCATAAACGGGGGCTTCCCGCCCCTCCTCCGCGGGAAGAGAAAAACCCACATTGACCGCCCCGGTATAGGGATCGTCCTCTTTTACGGTTTTGGTGAGGGTGATATAGGATTTCCCCCCCTGCGAAAGGGCCGAAACCCGCAGGGCGTTTCCCCCCAGCGTCTTTTGATCCTCCCCCATAAGGAAGGAAACAAACACGGAGAGTACGCAAAGGGTAACAATCGAAATAAAAAGAAGGGTCAGGGGCTTTGTGGAGGTCAGGGTCCTGAAAAGCCCCGGAGACCGGGGGATGTTTCCGTCGTTCATCTCCCGTATCTTCCGGGAGGCCCGGGCAAGCCTGCGCTCCCGGGAATAATAGAAAACCAGGGGCCTGTCAGGTTCTTCCATAGATATACCCCGCATGAAGTCCCGGTTCCCCGGGCCGCCCCGCTTCCAAAGAAGGCAAGAATTCCTGTGGAAATCCGGCTTCCGCGGGAAGCCACGCTTCCCCGGCAAGTTCCCCGGCGGCGGCGGCAAGCTCCAGGGGATCGGCAAAGACCCGGCCCCGCTTACGGGACGCGGCGATAAGGAGGGCCCCCGCCGCCGCCGCCGCCCGGAGGCCGTCGTATTCCGCAAGGCCCCTGGTCTTAAGGGCGTGAAGCCTGGCGCAAAGGGCGGCGCAAAGCCCCGCCAGCAGGTCCCCCGAACCCCCAGCGCCCAGGGCGGGTTCCATTCCGTCTATATAGATCATCCTGCCGTCCGGGGAGGCGGCAATGAGGACATGGCTTTTGAACAGCAGGACGGCGTTTTTTTCCACCGCCGTTTGCCGTATCAGTTCCGGTTCCGCCAAAAGCCTTTCCTTGGGGATCCCCGTATAGGCCGCCATTTCCCCCGCATGGGGGGTAAGTACGGCGTTACCCGAAAAAACCGTTTCTTCCGTCAGGGCAATGGCGTCCGCGTCGAGTATCAGGGGCACGCCCCCCCTTTCCGCTTCCAGGGCGTTCCGTAAAACGGCCCGCTGCGTTTCCCCCCTGCCCCAGCCGGGACCGAGTAAAAGAGCGTCGGCGGGAAAGCGTCCATCCCCGCCGGCCGTTTCGGGAAGGACCATAATCCCGCCGGAATTGACGGCGGCCTGGGGGTAAATTTCAGGGGCCGTAAAGAGCCTCACCAGGCCGGCGCCGCCGGAAAGGGCCCCCGCGGCGGCAATGCGGGCCGCGCCGGAAGAACCTACGGCGCCGGCGTGTATTTCCGCCACCCCCCGCTCGTATTTGTAGGCCCAGGGGGCAATGGGGGGGATACGCCGGGAAGCGCCGCTCCAGCTAAGAAGCTCCGTCTTTTCGGCGTGGGCCCCCAGGAGAGCGGCGGGGAAGATCCCCTCCACGGGGATGATGATCCCGCAGTATCCGCGTAAGGCCGGGACATAGAGGCTCTTCTTTACCGGCTCCACCGCGAGGGTAACGCGGGCCCCAAGAACAGTATCCCCGTTCTTCCAGGAATCGGAACAGCCCGAAGGCACGTCCACCGCAGCGACAAGCGGGACATCCCCCGGCGGGTCCGCCCGGGATTTGAGGGTCCTTTCATTGACCGCCCTTACCATTTCGGCGGAAACGCCCTCAAGGGCGCCCCGGATACCCGTCCCCGCTATGCCGTCCAGTATGATCCCGGCGTTTTGAACCAGGAACTCGATTTTTTCCCGGTCCTCCCTCCAGCAGTACACCGGTACGCCCATGGCCTTAAGGGCCCGGAGGGCGCTTGAGCGGGGGGTGCTTTCATTTTCGGCGGGAGGGCGGCTCAGTACGGCGGCCGGGGCGGAGAAATCCCTGTCCATAAGGAGGGCCCGCAGCATGACCAGGGCGTCGGCGCCGTTGTTTCCCGGACCGGCCAGGGCGAGTACCGGCCCCCGTACAAACCCCGCCTTTCCGGGATCGCCGTTACGGAGATAGTCTTTCAGCGCACGGGCGCAGAGGCGGCCCGCGGTTTCAACCAGGGCCTGCGGTTCCAGACCCCAGGACACGGAGGCGTCACGGTCCAGATTCAAAGCCCCGGCGGCCGAAATGAGGGCCCTCCCGCCGCTCACAGGTTCATCTCCCCCAAAAGCCTTTCGGTACGCCACCATACAAGCCGGGCGTCCCATTCGGTGGCAAGGAGCCCCGAAAGTATCCCCTCGGGGGAAAGGTTAAAGGTATTGTATTCCTGTTCGTCGTTCCGTACCTGGATAAAACCCAGGCGCTGCTCCCTGGAATGGGCGGTGAGTATCAGCAGGGAATAGCCCCCGTCTATGGGGTAGTCCAGAAAGATACGCCCCTCTTTGATCACCCCCAGCAGGGAATAGAAAAGCCTTTGGGTAACCTTCTTGTCGTTTTCCGTGGTGGTATACTCGAAGAACGGAACGGAAACCGGCTTGTCATAGGAACCGTCTTCGGCGTTCATGATCCAGATCGTCGAAGAATCCGGTACGGTCTGGCTGTTTCCGTTTTCGTCCTCGTTTAAGCGGTAATAATTAACCTTGAAAAAGAGCTTCCGTTCGTCGGGGGCGGCGATTACCCTGTCCAGGGAGGCGTAGGAAACGTCGGCCCCCTCCGGTACGGGTATGCCGTCCCTGCGCAGATGTACCAGGTACAGCAGGGTTCCGCCTGAGTCAAACCAGTATATATTCCAGCCCGTGGAAAGGAGGCACACCACGGCAATTTCATCGTCCACCGTGGCGTAGATCCCTGTGATAATGGGAAAGGGCTTACCCCCTATGCCCTCCTGGCCGAGAAAATTAACGTACCTCCCCGAATCGTCAAAGTGAAGCACCACCGTATCAAGGAGGCTCTTATTCTCGTCATCCATGCTTTTCCGATCTTCCTCCACCTTATCCGCCACATAAATATGCTTCCGGGAATCGACGGCGATCACCCCGGGCTCCATAAGGGGATAGCTGATGGTCCACCGGGTAACCACCCCCGCCTCCTCTATGCCGTGGCTCAGGGTAATGGGGGGCGGATTGGTTTCGCCGTTGTAGATTACAAAGAGAAGATCCCCGTAGGAGTTATAGCGGACTATCTTTCTGCCCTCCGTATCGGATATGTAGAAAAGGCCGTCCCGCATGGCAAAGCTTGTTTTGTGGCCCGAATTGCCCCTCATAAGGTTGTGGAGGTTTACCTGATCCTCCATGGGGCCTATTTCCAGGCCGAAGAGATCTATCCTGGCCACCGAAGAGATATGCCCCCGGGAACAGGACAGGAGGATGAACCCGGATAAAACGATGAAAAAACACAGATCCGGCCGGAAATTCCGCAGTTTCATAAAAATAACCTTAAGCCCCCACGGGCGCAATGTCAACGGGGAACAGCGCTTCCGCTCCTCCTTTTTTCGCTAACGGCATCTTTCAAGGCAGGTATCTTTTTTTTTGCAATTTCGTGTTCTTTCCGGAATACTCTATATGAGGAGGCCTGACTGATGGGAAGCGGAGCGAGAATAATAGCGATGATTCTCAGTATAGCAATCGATGTGGGGGTCGACGGCGGGCTTGGGGTTCTGATAGCCCGAAGGGAAAACCGGAATTTAATACCCGCCAAGGTTGGATGTACCGGCGATCTGGGGATAATGCAGTTAAACCCCCGGTATCTGGATTATTTTGTTTCCCGGTATTGGGACAAAGATTGGGAATTCGACTGGAAACGGCCTTATGATAATATCTATGTCGGCCTGAAACATCTAAAATATCTGCAGTCCATATCCCACTTCACCGAATGGCAGTCTATTCTCGCTTACAACGCGGGGGAAGGGGCGGTCCGCAGGGGAACCGTTAAAGACGCAAGTATCGAGTATGCGAATGCCGTCTATTTACTCTGGAAAACCAGAAGGTGAAATCCTACAGAATCGTACACATCACCTCATCACCGTGGGCGCCGATTAGTTCATACCCCGCGGGGTTCACCATGAGGTCCATATCTTCCAGAGGGATAACGCCGAGAAGGACCGTGTCGACGCCGGGCATCACGAGGGCCTGACAGGTCATGCTTCGATCTTTCCAGCGGACTTCCACCGGTTCCGTTTGTTGACAGATATGCCTTGCGCCGTCAGCCAGGGTCGTGCCGCGCAGGCCTGTTATGGAAAGTCCCAATTGTTTACGGACCTCTTCATTGATAACCAGTGTCCCGCAGCCGGTATCCACCAGGGCGTTTACCACCGTCATACGGACCTGCTTTTCCGCGATAAGCCGCTCATGCAGTCTGACATTATCACCTGAGTTTTTCAGGATGATTTCAGCGTATACTAAACCCATGATTAACTCCGGTTTTAGTATAAATGATTTTAGGCGGTGTAACCACCCCCCGCGCCTCCCCCACTGGTAACAGCACACTTTACATGAATTGATGCCGCTGTTGCACGGCGTTACCAGTCAATGGCGATTAAATACGCGTTCCCGCTTTGCTGGACAAAAACATCGGAGGGGTAGCAGATCCCCCGTTCCCGTTCTTTCGCGTCCCGTAAATTGCGGGCCAGGACCTGCGCTTTGTTATACGCGTCGCCGCCTCCGAAAAGTACGCCGATAAAGTACACGGAACCTACCGCGAGACACCCGGTCAAGGCTGCTTTATTAGACCCGAAGGTATCGGCGCAGGCCTTTGCCATGTTGCCTAAAAAACGCAGGTCCGAAACAATTTTTGCCCTGCCGAGGTACAGATAATCCAAATCATGCATATCGCAGGCCGCCTTAAAAACAAAATCGGGGAAATCATAGCCGTCCGCCGCGCCGCAGCCGTTGGCCCCGAGCTGCTGTTCATAGTACCGTGACGAGGGTAACGACATATTTTGAGCGGACAGGGCCAGGGAACAAAATAACGCAAAAGTAACAAAAAACACTGTCTTCTTCATAGAGACTCCTTATGAGGCCGAAAATGCCCTTGTGTCTAAATGAGCACATCCGAAAAAAGAGAAGGTCCCTCGCCTGACGGTCCGGGACCGAAAGACATTAGTTTTGTCTCTCTTCTCTTATGCAATATTCAATCTGTAGATCAAGGTCACGAATTTGAGCACTAAGATAGCCACATTCAGTGGCAAGAGTACTGACTTCCTGTTGTTTGGTTTGCTTTTCCGCTTCGGAACGTGCCGCTAGGAGCCTGTGGGCCTTCAGCAGAAAAACGGCGTGGATTTTGAGGAGCAGGCAAAATTGCTCCCCGTATCGGGTGTGACGGGCTCATTTTGCCTGTTTGCGCATACCCTCTCCACGGTATAGGTCCCCCCGTCTACGCTCGTTACTATGGGCTCTAATTCTTTTTTGTCATTCCCATGATTCGTTACGTATTCCCCTGCTATCAGCATACTCCCCACATCTACCGCCGCTTGCGCGTTGTACGCCTGCTCAAAGTGCTGCCCGTTCCCCGCTTTCATGATCCGGCTTTCAGGGTCCGTGAAATTATACTGGCTGTTCCCCGGCG
>JAISRD010000097.1 GCA_031273835.1 Treponema sp.
CGGGAAGCGCCGTAGGCGGAAACCAGTACCGCCAGGGCGGCGAAAAAAAGAACCGCCCCCCTGTGCATGGCTATGGACGTAAAGAAGGCGGAAATCCCCCGGCCCGTATCTTTGTTCCCCCCGGTTTTCCTTTTTGACGGGCGGGCCCTCGCGGGCCCCCGCAGGAGGAGCAGGGCCGGTATCAGGGTGATGGCTACGGTAAAGGAGCTAAACACCCCGAAGCTCGAAAAGAACCCGAATTCCCGAATCGGAAGGACCGTGGTAAAACAAAAGGACAGAAAGCCCACAAAGGTGGTAAGGGCCGCGAGGAACACCGGCTTCGCGATGCGCCTTACCAGGGCGAGCACCATTTCCCGGTGTTCCTCCCCGCTTAAGTTTCCGTCCCCGTTTTCCTCAAGATAGTGGGTAAGCACATGGATGCCATAGGCGCTCCCCACGGCGACCAGTATGACCGGCAGCACCGTGGAAATAATCGAAAGCCTGACGTTAAAGAGCGGCATGGCCCCCATGGACCAGATCACCGCGACAAGCACCGTCAGCAGGGGCAGGACCACCCCGGAAAGACGGCGGAAGGAAAAAAACAACACCCCCAGGACCACCAGTATCACCAGCGGTACCAGGAGGCGCAGGTCCGCGGCCACCGCTTCGTTCACCGCTGCGCTTATGACGGGGATCCCCGTAACGTACACCTCCGCCATGCCGTCAAAGTGCTCCCGCGCCAGGTCCCGTACCTCGGTAAAACTCTTTACCGCCTCGGGCGACCCCGCGTCCTCCCCTGAAACGTCCAGGGGAACAAGGATCTGGGTGGAACTAAAATCGTCGGAAATGAGGGACCGTTTGTACATATCCCAGGAGAGGAGCTTTTCCCTGAGGAGGCCTATCTCGGCGGAGGTCCCGGCAAAGTCGTCGGGGAGGAGTTTTTCCACGATGATGGCCTCGCCGTCGCCGGTGATATAATCGGCGTTGACTATGGAAGTAACCGGCTCAATGTTGTCGATGGCCTCGATCTTCTCCACATATTCCCCGATCCGCTTAAGAAAGGCGCTCTCGAAGACCGTGCCGTAGTTGCGCCGGAGCCCTACCAGGATAAACAGGGAACTGCCGAAGGTCTCGTCTATGGCGGAAAAAACCTGCCGGGCTTCGTCTTTTTCCGAAATAAAGCGGAAGTTGTTGTTGTCAAGTTCCGAACGGGGAAGCTGGATGCCGAAAAAGACCGTTATCACGGCGATAATCAGGATGATAAGCCGGGGATGTTTATAAATTCTTTCCATAGCTTATAGTATTATTCAAAACGGCCTTTGTGAAAAGGGGCTTAAGCGGGGTTTTTACGGCAGACCTGCTCCCGGGAAAGCGTACCAGGCAAAAGCCGGGGGCCTGTGGGCGGCTTAACCGCGAAAGGTAAGAAAAACCAGTAAAAACACGAAAAAGCGGCATCCATATTGATCCAGGATGAAAGTTTACGCTTTCGCCTTGCCCCCCACAGACCCGGATGTACCCAATTATCGCGGGGACCGATCATACGGTAGAAGGCGAACATTTAGGCCGCCCCTGTTTTTATGCTGAAAAGACAGATGAGAATTTTAAACGCCTTGACGATAAAATCAAGAATATTGCTTATCATCTCATATCAAACCTTTTTAAAAAATCATACTGATTGATTATATTCTTGGAAAATTTTCTGATATATGTCTTGACATAAGCGGCGTTCTCCCTTCCCTGATTTAAGCATTCCAATATCTGTTTTCCAAATATTGTAATAATGAGGAAACATCCGCTTCCTTTTCCAAAGGCTGTAATAGTTCTTTTGGATCTCTTACCTTATACCTGTCCGGCGCTTTTAGTATTTTACCCCATGTGTCATACACACTTACGCCAACTACGCTTGCAGGCAATTTTGGTGAAGTTACTACTAACCGCAGCAATTCATTTTCTTTTGGAATAATATGCAAATGAATATATTCATCGCAATTATATTCACCTGCTTCTACCATTTTCCAACTCAAAGGCGTCTGACGCATTAATTGAAAAAATGGCTCGTAGTATAATGCATCAAAATTATTCCCGCTGATTAGTTCTGATTTTAGCGGACAGTCTTTGTCTTCCAGTAAAGGTTTATATATTTTATTTTCTTATACGCCGCAAGGATGCGGCGCATTGTCTTGAAAAATTATTTCGCATAGTTCCTTCTGAACCACGGGGGCTTCCGTATGGCCCGAAAATAAGCGCCTGTGGGCCAAAAGCGGCCCCCGGAGGCCCCTTTGCACCCCTGAACGGGGCGTTTATGCCTGGAAATGAGAAAACCGGGAATTCAGTTATTGGGGGCCCGGCGCGCCGTCTTTCATTCCGGGGGAAGCGTCAGCCCCGTATCATCCCCGCGGCCCGGAAAAAATACTTGCGGAGGAACAAAAAAATAATCAGCCCCGGCGCAAGGCCGATTACCAGGACGGCCGCTCCGGCCTCTCCGGCGCCCAGGGCGGCAAGCCCCGAGTTGAGCGAGGCGGAGGGGCTCCGCGGAGAGCTGAGGACGCTTATCAGGAGGTATTCGTTCCAGGTAAGGGTAAAGACCAGGGCGGCAATGAGGGCCCCTCCGGGAAGCGCCATGGGGAGTATGATGCCGCGGAAGATACGGAAATAGCCCGCCCCGTCAAGCAGGGCGGATTCGATAATTCCGTCGGGAATGGATCTGACAAATTCCGTCCCCAGGCATACCCCCAGGGGTATCCCCAGTCCCAGATAGGGGATAAGCACGCCGAGTCTGGAATCGTACAATCCAGCGGACAGGACCCCCTGGCGAAGCGGAACAAGCAGGGGCTGGAGGACAAGGAAAATCCCGAAACTAAAGAAAATCCAAAGCCCGGCGGCCCCCCTTATCTTAAACTTGGAGAGCGCAAAACCCGCCATAAGGCCCAGCAGGGCCGAGACAAGGGCCGAAATACCGCTGTAGCAAAGGCTGTTAAGGAGGAGGCCCCCCGCGTTAAGGGCCCGCCATGTTTCCATAAGCGGAGGGCCGGAACGGAAGAAACCCAGGGCCAGGACAAAAAAGGGATACGCCACGGCAAAGGTAAAAAGAAAGACCACCAGGACGGCGCCTGCCGAGAGCAGGGGATTTTTCCGGGGGATCATGATCGATAGCCCCTCGGGCGTCTTGCCGCCCGGTTCAGCAGGATCATCAGAATGATGCTTGCCAGGGCCAGCAGCGAAGCAAGGGGGGCCGCTAAAAAGCGTTCCGGCCCCTTCCCGAAGGCGGCGGAATACAGATAGTCCGAAAACAGCCCAGCGCCGCCTGAAAAGGCGCGGCCTGAGTCAAAGGATCTAAGGGAAAAGACCAGGGCCAGGAGGGAGCAGATCAGGATCACCCTTTTTTGGGCCGGAAGCAGTATGCTGAAAAGGATAGTCCCCTCCCCCGCCCCGTCTATCCTTGCCGCTTCCAGCACGGATTCGTCTATGCGCCGCAGGTTCACCAGAAATACCGCGGTAAAAAACCCCGTATGGGCCCAGCTTGTTATCACCAGTACCGGGAGCAGGGGATGGGAGAACATGACGCCGGGCAGCGCGAAACGGCCCAGGAGCCCCGTCAGGACCGGTGAAAGAACCGCCGGAAAGAAGAAGAGGCCGCAGAAGAAGGGGGCGCTGCGCTCAAAACGGCGGGAAAGCAGGTAAGCGGTAAAAAAACCCAGGGGTATCTGAACAAAAACCGAGACCGCCGCAAGAACGGCGTTGTTTTTCAAGGCGCCCCAAAAAGCGGGGGAAGCGAAGAGGGCCCTGTAATGGGCAAGGCCCGCGAAAACAGCCCTCCCCCCCGTAACGGAGGGTCCGGAAAAAGACGCCCCCAGCGAGACAAGCAGGGGCAGGATCATAACAAAAAGATAGATGAGCAGGGCGGGAAATATTAACAGGACGAACGAAAATCTTTTTTTTGCCGGGGACATCTTTGTTTTCCGTTTGGTAGTATGGGGTGAATCCTCTTGAATTTCAAGGGGCGCAAACCAGGGGAATGGCGATCCTTAGCGGTAGGTCCCCAGGGCCTGGTTGTAAATATCCTCGATAAGCCGGAGCCCGCCCCGGTAGCCCGCATAGCCGGTGGTCATCACCAGGCGGTAGGCCGAGGGAAGGGCCGCGGAGAGGAAGTCGTAATTTTTCAGCCGGGCCAGGTCCTTGTCCCAGCCGCTGCCGATGATGAGGCCCCGGCCTTCATGTTCGGTGTTCTTTATCCTTTCCTGGGCCAGTCCCGCGTCGGGTTCAAAGTAAAGGGGGATGGTTCTCTTGGGGGAAATACCCGCCGCTACGGCCCGGATACCCTGCTGATACGAGTCGGGGGTTTTGTCGGTGATAAACAGTTCCCTGGGAACGATGCCCGTCTCGTGGAGCAGGAATTTTGCCATGCCCAACACATAACCCGCGTCGTGGAGGATGTGGACAAAGGAGGGAAGGCCGTAGCGAAATTCCAGGAGGAAGGCGGCAAGGTTATCGATCTCCTCATAAAAAGCATCCTCTTCCCCGGTGATAAAGGCCTCCGCCGCCGGAAGGGAAAGGCCCGCCCCCCGTTCACCGGCATAGGTGGCAAGTTCCCGCAGGAAACGGCTGGTCTCATTGCCCCCTATGGGAAGGTAGGGAAACTGATAAAAGGGCTGTCCGTATTTTTCTTCCAGATGTTCTACGATGGGCAGACCGAACCAGGGTGAAACCAGGACGTTAAAATTCGCCCGGGGCAGGGCCTTCCATTCCTCCACCCCTGCCGCCTGGGGGCCGAAAAAGATATGGACCCTGAGCCCTATGCCCTCAAGGAGCCGTTTAAGTTCCTCCAGATTACCCTTCCAGAAGGGGTCCTGATAGGGGATGGACGCAAAGAGGTTTACCAGCCCGGGGTCCTTCGGCGCCTCCCCGGCAAAGCGATCCGTGTACTGATCGATGATCGCCTTTACCACCAGGCTGTGGGCTTCGTAGTTGGTACATTTGAAGCCCGGCGTATCGGCAAATACGATGGGCCTTCCTTCCCTCAAAAAACCGCCGGCCACCTGCCTGACATCGTCCCCCACAATGGCGGAAGTACAGCCCGTCAGAACCACCTGCAGATCGCTTTTCAGAACCTTGTAGGACCGGCGTATGATCCCCTCCAGTTTTTTCTCACCGCCGAAGACCACGTCGGTTTCGGTAAAGTTCGTACAGGGGGCGGTACTCCCCCCGGAATAGCCCGTGGACCGTTCAAAAAAACCGGCCACCATGGTTCCGCAGCCCGGCCCGGAATGGAGTATCGGGAGGGCCCTTTTGATGGCCACCACGGTCTGCATGGCCCCGATGGCGCACATAAAACGCTGTTGTTCAATTATCCCCGGCATCCTCTTCTCCTAAAAAGACGTAGGGGTCCTGGGCAAGCCACCACCGGGTATAGGGGTTGACCGCGTGTTTTTCAAAGTTTTTAACAAATTCGTCGTTTTCCAGGGTTTCCAGTATACGCTTACCGTACTGGACCAAGCCCTGATAGCCCATGCCGAAATGTTCATCCCCGATAAGGAGGGAGGGTATGCCAAATTTCGCCCCCCAGAGGGTCATGCCGCCGTGGCGGGCAAGGAGTATGTCGGGCCGTATACGGTGCAGTACATTGACCAGTTCGAATTCCTGCTTGTTGCACACCGTATAGCGGGGTATATCGCCGTAATCCCGTACCACATTCTGCAGGGTGTCCGACGCCTCGTCGCCGTTGTCGTAGAGGGGATCATGATGAAAGATGGCCGCCCCCCGGGGTTCCATTCCCAGTTCCTTAAGCAGGGCCAGGAGGGAATGGCCGTGGGAGGCCCCGGCCGTTACATAGGCCGTCTTGCCGGCAAGTTTTTCCCGCAGGGCCTCTATCTCGGGCAGCCAGCGTTCCCGTTCCTCCCGTAAAAAGATCTCCACCGCCTCCGTCCGGTCCGTCATCCGCCCCAGTTCCCGGAACCACCGCTCCGTCTGGGCGATACCGTAGGGCGGGGAGGCCCTGATCTCCGGCACGCCGAATTCCTGTTCCAGCGCCGCCCCCAGGTAAGAACCCAGGGTAGCGCAGACCTGCATGGTCGCCGCCGCCTCGGAGGAGGAGGCGATCCGGGCCACCGTGGCGAAGGGGGTAAGGTAGTTTGCCCGCAGTCCCAGCCGCTTAAACCATTCGCCGATAAAATCGGCCCCCCAGAAGTTGATGACATTGATGAGGTCGTCCTGCTTTTTTTCCGCCTTTTTGATAAGCTTCCGGGCTATCCCGTGGTACCCCGCGTCAAAACCGGAGGTCCATATCTTTGAACGGAAACCCTCGCAGAAGACGGCGGCCACGGGAACGCCGATCTCCTCCTCCGCTTCGTCGGCGATTCCCTTTACATCGTCGCCTATGATCCCCGAGGCGCAGGTGGTGATAATAAAAATCGCCGCGGGCTTGACCCGCCGGTACACTTCCCGGATCGCAGCGGCCAGCTTTTCACCGCTGCCGTAGACCGTGTCCTTTTCTTCCATGTCGGTGCTGAATATACGCCGCTGGGTCGGCTCAAAGACCCCCCGGTGTACCCCGTTTACCTGGTAGGTAAAGGCGAATTCGTGGAGGCATCCCGCGCAGCCCACAGGACCGTGGCTGATAACCGCGGCGTCCTGGATAAGGATCACCGTACAGGCCGCGTTGGAGGTGGAACAGCCCAGGCATTGGCTGAAGGAACGATCCTTTTCTTTAAGACAGCCCCTTCTGGCGCAGCCCACCAGATCCCCGGCGGCCCCCGCGTAGCCCGTGATGGAACCAAGCCGGGTTTCCCGAACCGGTACGGTGGCGGATTTTAAGTTAACCATCAGGAGTTCCCGAAAACCTTCGTAAAGGCCTGATCCAGATCGGCGATAAGATCCTCCGGGTCCTCAAGGCCCAGGGAAAGGCGTATCAAATTCGGCTCAATATCCACCGCCTTTAATTCCTCAGGGGTTAATTCCCCGTGGGTGGTTTTGGGGGGATTGACGATCAGGGACCGGGCGTCACCCACATTGACATGGTAGCTCCACAGTTCTATGGCGTTCAGGAAGGCTTCGCTCTGTTCCACGGTTCCCTTAAAACCGAAGGAAAAGATCCCCGGTACTCCCCGGGGCAGGTATTTTTGAGCCCTCCCGTAATAGGGGCTGCCGGGCAGACCAGCGTACTTAACCCACGCGGCGTATTTATTTTTTTCAAGCCAGGCGGCGACTTTTTTTGCACTGGCGATCTGTTTATCCAGCCGTTCCGAAAGGGTCTCAAGGCCGATGAGGGTGAGGTACGCATCGAAGGGCCCCAGGGCCGCGCCGAAATAGTTGAGGTAGTGGAGCCTTACCCGGCTTACAAAGGGCGCTTCGGGGAAGATCTCAAGGTAATTCCGTTCCCTGCCGGTATCATGATCCCTGAGTATATACTCAAGCTCCTCCATCTGGGGAAACTTGCCGTTATTCCAGGGGAAGGCCCCCCCCGGAGCGGCGCTCCCCGCCTCTACTATTATGCCGGCGATAAGGTTCCCGTGTCCGTTAAGGGCCTTGGTGGCGGAATAGATCACAATGTCCGCCCCGTACTTGATGGGGTTCAAAAGATAGGGAGTGGCGAAGGTATTGTCCACCACCAGGGGGATGCCGTGTCTGTGGGCAAGGTCCGCCAGGGTCTCAAGGTCCGCCACCGCCCCGGTGGGATTGCTGACCGATTCCACATAAATGGCCTTGGTATCGGGGCGGATTTCTTTTTCCAGCGCCGCCGGATCATCAATATTGGAAGACAGATCAAAGTGGATGTTGAATTTGGGAAAGATCTTCTGAAAGGCGTCGGCGCTGCCGCCGTAGAGGTAGGGGCCGGTGAGTATATGACCGCCCCCTTCGGCAAGGGTAAGCAGGGTGTAGGATACCGCCGCCATGCCGGAGGCAAGAGCCAGGGCAGCGCTTCCCCCGTCAAGGAGCGCGACCCTCCGTTCCAGTATGTCCACCGTGGGGTTATTGACACGGGTATAGAGGAAACCGGGGTCCGTCAGGGCAAAGAGGCCGTCGGCGTGTTTAGTGTCCCGGAATTCATAGGCGGCGGTCTGGTAGATGGGCGGAAAAACCGCCTGGTTGTGCAGAGCCGGGTCATAGGCCGCCCGGATTTTCAGGGTATCAAAGCGGTACTGGGTTTGGGCCATTTTTTCTCCTCCTGGAGGCAAACATAGTAAACATATAAATACTATATGTTTACTATGTTTTAGAGAAAAGGCGTATTTTTGTCAAGGGGGCAAAACTGTTACAAACTGTTACGGGGAACTTGACAAAAGTCCGGGTAAGTGGTATATCCTAAAGCGGTGATTATGGGGGCGTGGTGAAGCTGGTTTATCATGCCGGCCTGTCAAGCCGGAGATCGCGGGTTCAAGCCCCGTCGCTCCCGTAAACTTTATCCTTATCTCCCCCGTGATGGATGGTCCGGGGGGGGGGGGGAGTTACTATTATCGGAAAGACATGCTCTATGCATCGCATGTATTTTCTGGGCGGGGTCCCCTCTATGGTTTCCAGCCATTACCCCCCCGTGCTTTCAGTGGTTAAATATTATCTTTTTTGTCCGTGGTTCCTCTTTCCTGCGGCAATGCCGGTTTTTGGAACCGGCTCACTTGATAACCCAGGCATTGTGGGCGGCGCAGACCGCGGCGCCCAGGGCGTCGGCGGCATGATCCGGCTCCGGCACAACCGGAAGGCCCAGAATCAGCCTGACCATTTCCTGCACCTGTTCCTTGGAGGCCCTTGTTTCGCCCACCACGGCCTTTTTTATCATATTGGGACTGAATTCAGCGAGGGGCAGATTACGCTCCGCCACGGCCAGGGAAAGGACCCCCCGGGCCTCGGCGACGGAGATGGCGCTGCTTACGTTTCTGCCGAAGTACAGGGTTTCCATGGCCGCCTCATTGGGGTTGTAGGTATCCAGAACGGCGTTGATTTTACGATAGATAAAAAAAAGCCGCTCCGCCCTGGGCAGAGCAGCCGCCGTTTCAATACATCCATGGGCAAGGTAGCGGATACGGTTATTTTCGTACTCCACCACGCCCCAGCCCGTTGAAGCCAGGCCCGGATCTATGCCGGCTATACGCCGTATCCGGCCCTTATTCGCCGCTTCCAAACCCTTCGGGAACCGCCATATTGTGGTACACATTCTGTACGTCGTCGTTTTCCTCAAGCCTGTCTATCATGCGCAGGGCCTTGGCGGCGGCGTCATTGTCAAGGGCTATCTCGGCTTCGGCGACCATGCTGATTTCGGCGCTCATGGTTTCAAAGTTTTTGGCGTTCAGGGCTTCCATGACCGGCTCAAAATCCTCGGGGGCGGTGGTTACCTCGATAATACCCTCCGACAGGGACACATCCTCGGCGCCCCCTTCCAGGGCAAGTTCCATGATTTGGTCCTCGGTGTACTTTTCCCCGTCCAGCGTGATGATTCCCTGGCGCTTAAAAAGCCTTGCGACGGAACCTGCCTTGGCAAGCTCCCCGCCGCCCCGGGTAAGTATGTTCCGTACATCCGCGGCGGCCCGGTTTTTGTTATCCGTCAATACTTCAATGAGGAGCCCCACCCCTCCGCCCGCATAGGCTTCATAGGTAAGCTCTTCGTAATTAACCCCGTCCAGTTCGCCGGTACCCTTTTTGATGGCCCTGTCGATATTGTCCTTGGGCATATTGGCGCCCCGGGCTTTTATAATCGCCGTCCTGAGCCGGGGGTTCGCGTCGGGGCTGCCCCCCCCCATACGGGCCGCTATGGAAATTTCTTTTATTAATTTGGTAAACATTTGGCCCCGCTTAGCGTCGGCGGCGCCCTTGGCATGTTTAATGGTCGCCCATTTACTATGACCGGACATGGGTACTCCTTATGGATGGTATAAAAAACGAACGGAAATACTCAAAATAGGTAGAACGATGATAACGAAAACAAGGAGAGAACGCGGTGATCCTCTCCTTCCTTCGGGTTATTTCTTTCCGGCTTTACCTGGCTTCCCATTTCCCCTTGGCGATGGCCTTTTCAATGGAATCCCTTACAAAACGGTCAAACCATTCATAGTTAAAGGGCTGCTTGGTCCTGATTACGGGCCGAATGGTCGATTCAAGCTGATCCCGGCATGTTTCACAAATATCCCGGTGGGCTATGTGAAAGAGACCCCTCTGGTTAACCTCGGGAGTAAGATCGCTATGGCACACATCACATTTTACACTTTTCATAGTAACTCCTCAATTTTTGAAGAAAAATCAAAATAACATATCAAAAAGTATACCTCTTTCGGAAAAAAATGTAAAGTATCTATGATGAACAAAAAACCTTTTATTATTGCGGAACTGGGCACCTCCCATGGGGGAGATCCCCTCAAGGCTTCGGAGCTGATACACGCCGCGGCGGAGGCCGGGGCGGACTGCGTTAAATGCCAGATCATCTATGCCGATGAGATACTCCACCCGAAAACAGGGATGGTAAAGCTGCCCGGCGGGGATATTCCCCTCTATGAAACCTTCAAGGGGCTCGAACAAAAGCCCGTGTTTTACGAAAAAATGAAAGAAAGCGCCGAAGCCCTGGGGCTTCTCTTCCTTGCCACCCCCTTCGGCCTAAAAAGCGCCGCGGAACTGCGGGCCCTGAATCCTCAGGCGGTCAAAATCGCCTCTCCGGAGCTTAACTATACCGCCCTTTTACGGGAAACCGCTTCCTGGGGTATCGACATGTTTCTTTCTGCCGGGGTCTCCACACTGGGGGATATAGAGGAGGCGCTGGAAACGGTAAGAAGCGCCCGGAATTCCCCGCAAAACCCCGCCGCAAACGGAAGGAACGCCGGTATATGCCTCCTCCACTGCGTTACCGCCTATCCGGCCCCCGAAGAGGAATATAAGCTCCGTTTACTGCCCCATTTGGGGGGAATTTTTAGTATATTGGTAGGAATAAGCGATCACAGCCTGGACCCGGTTCTGGTTCCCGTGCTGGGGACCGCCCTGGGAGCGGCGGCGGTGGAAAAACATCTTTGCCTTTCCCGTTCCGATCCGGGGCTGGACGACAAAATAGCCCTTGAATTCGGGGATTTTGCCCGTATGGTCCGGGTCGTCAGGGAAAGCGCCTCCCTGGAAAGGGGGGAAGTAATCGCCCGTATGGAGGACCAATACGGAAAGGAGCGGGTCGAAGCGGTATTGGGGGACGGGAGCAAAGAGCTTGCCCCTTCGGAAAGGGCCAATTACGGGCGGACAAACCGGTCTATCCACGCGGTCCGGGATATCGCCGGGGATGAGATCCTTCAAAGGGGAATGTTTGCCGTGCTCCGTACGGAAAAACAGCTTAAACCGGGTTTAAAACCCTGTTGGGAGGAAAAAATCATAGGAAAGCGGGTAAAAAGGGCCATTCCGGCTGGAGAAGGCATTACACTAGATGATATATGGTGATTCTATTGAAAAAACGTATTGAAAAAAGATCAAAAAGAAGGGAAACTATTAGATCGGAGTTCATATAAGCGATGACAACCATACCGACGGGGGCGGCCCAGTATTTGGCCCGTTTCGGCGGACAGAGCATAACCTGCAGTCAGTATGTTCTTACCAAACTGGGGGTAAACCGGGGTCAGTGTTTCCTGAAAATTGAAGATTATATGATACTCTGCATACCCTTTCAGTTCGGGTTTAAGAGATCCCTTTTTCTGGCCACCCTTTCAAAACAGGAACTGGCCTTTTTTCAAAAGTACGTCAACACAACGGTGAATCTTTCCATTGTCTTTGACCCCAACGGCAGGCAGCCCATTAAATTCTTTATACGCTGTACCCTCGTTAAAATCGGCCAAATGAAGGACCGTGACAACGCGGGCCTTTTTGTGGTCGACTTCAAAATCACCCCTGATGAAATGATAAGAATACTGGGAACCTTTCTGGAACATCAGGAGCGGCTGAAATTTCAATACGACGACTATGCCAAATCGCTTATCCGGGTTACCCCGGATTCCGCAAAAATCCTGGGGTACAACCTGTATTCCACCGTTAAGGACGGAACCGGGGAAACCAGGCGTATTCAATTGGTCAATTTTACCAGTAAGATGATAGAATATCTGGAAGCGGCGGGGGCCCCCCTGCGCGAACCGGGAACCAACGTGGTTTTCCGTATCTTTTTTAAGAAATTCCGGGTTACCGTAAGCGGCAATGTGGAAAGCGCCGTACAACTGCCCCAGGGCATAGTCCGCACGGTTTCCAAGATCGCCTACAGCCCCGAATTGGTGGAAATTATCGATGAATACTGGTTTAACGCCCGCAGCCGTCCCGGAGTTATACGATGATAGAACCAAAGGTACTTAAAGGATTCAGGGATTTTTTGCCCCCCCAGGAAAGCGCCCGGCGGAGCCTTATCGCCGTAATCGAAGCCTCCTTCCGTTCCTTCGGCTTTGTGCCCATAGATACCCCGGCCCTTGAATACGCGGATATACTGCTGGGAAAGGGGGGGGGCGAAACCGAAAAGCAGGTGTACCGCTTTACCGATCACGGCGGGAGGGAAGTGGCCCTGCGCTTTGATCTTACCGTGCCCTTTGCCCGCTTTGTGGCGGAACACCGGTCGGAACTTACCCTCCCCTTTAAGCGCTACCATATTGCCAAGGTCTGGCGGGGCGAAAATACCCAGCGGGGCCGTTACCGTGAATTTACCCAGTGTGATTTTGACATTGTGGGAAGCAACAGCGCCGCGGCGGATTTTGAGATACTGTTGATCATGAGGAATACCTTCGCTTCCCTGGGGGCCGACGCGCTTATCCGCATCAACCACCGGGGCTTGTTCAACCGTTTCCTCACGGGTCTGGGGGCGGGGGAAAAATCCGTTGAGGTACTGCGCTGCGTGGATAAGCTTGCCAAGCAGGGCCTTGAACAAACCGCCCTCCGGCTGGGGGAAATCACCGGGGAAAAAACGGCGGAAAGGATACTTGAATATATCGGGGTTCCCGCTCAGGTTTCCATTTGTGGAAGCCGGGATTCCACAAATGGAGGCCCGGATTCCATGAATGAAAACCAGAATTCTACAAGTGGAAGCCGGAGTTCCTTTGGGGAGGTACTCGAGCGGCTCAGCGGCGCCGCCGGGACGGGGCCCGAAACGGAACGGCTCTCCCTGATCCACCGCTATATGAAGGATACCGGAACCGAAGCTTCCTTTGTGCTGGACCCTTCCATTACCAGGGGCCTTGATTACTATACCGGGGTGGTGTTTGAAACTTTCCTCCGAAAACTGCCCGGCATAGGATCGGTCTGTTCCGGCGGACGCTACGATGATCTGGCGGGGCTCTACTCAAAAGAACAGCTCTGCGGGGTGGGTTCTTCCATAGGGCTTGACCGGCTTCAGGCGGCGCTGGAAGAGCTGGGCCAGGCGCCGCGCCAGGGAGGATGCGCCCGGGCGGCAATTGTCTGCCGGGACGAGGCCGAAGCGGGGCTGAATCAGGTCCTGGCGGAACAATTCCGCCGGAGGGGAATTTCCTGCGAGGTTTTTCCGGAACCGAAAAAATTCTCGGCCCAGTTTGTTCTGGCGGAAAAAAAGGGTATACCCTGGGCGATCATACCCGAAGGGGAAAAAATTACCCTAAGGAATATAGCCGCCCGTGAAAACCGGGAAAACCTCTCGTTGGAAGAAGCCGCCGCCCTTTTGAAGGAGTAACCGTAAAAAACCATCCGGTCCGCGCCCTTTTGAGCCTTTTCACATGGCTTTAAGGGAACTGATATCCCGAATCACCGCTTCCCCGGATACCAGAAGCTCGGAGGAGGCGTTCTTGATTTTCGCGATAAGGGCGTTTATTTCGTTAAGGGATTCCAAAACCCGGCTGCCCCCGGAATTTTGGGCGTCCATGGCTTCTTTTATCCGCAGTTCCTCGTTTTTTACGGTGTCAATCAGGGCCATCATCTGGCTAAACTGTTCCTGGGCATAAACGGAAGATTCCTTTGAATGAGTCACCAGGGTCTTTATCTTCTTTAAGTTGTCGGCAATTTCCACCGCCTGGCGGCTGGAATTGGCGGCGAGTTTCCGTATCTCCCCGGCAACCACGGCAAACCCGCTGCCCACCGCGTCCCCCGCGTGGGCCGCCTCAATAGCGGCGTTCATGCCGAGTATATTGGTTTCGTCGGCTATGTCGCCGATGATACTGCAGGCCTCGATAAGGGTATCGGACTGCTGTGAGACCTCGGCAATTAACTCGGCAATTCTATGCAGTTTTTCTTTCCCCTCCGTGGAAGAATTGTTAAGCTGAAGTACCGTTTGGGCATTGCGTTCCAGGTTTGTATGGATCGACCGGGTATTTTCCACCATCTGCTCTATCGCCTGGGAAGAACTCAATACATAGCTGGCGGTTTCCCCAATCTGCCCGGAAAGGGCCCCGAGGCCGTTGATGCTCTTGTTCATTTCCTCCAGGGTATGGTTATAAACTTCGTTGAGCATCGCCTTTGCCTCTTGTTCGGTCTGCAGGCTTTTTTCAATCTCCGTAAAGTGCCGGCAATTTTCCGGCTTATTGAGGCGGTTGATAATGGCAACCGCCATCTGTTCGCAGTTCTTATACCCGCAGGCGCCGCAGTTAAGGCGTTCCGTCTTTTCGGCTTTGTGCATTTTGGCAAGGGTATTGTCAATTTCGTTTTGAGAGGGGAATTTTATCATCCGTTTGAATGTTGCCGACCGGTCCGTATATGAGCGGCTGTAGAGCCCCTCTTCCCAGTAGGAATCGAGAAGTTTTTCCAGTTTGTTCCGGGCAAAGAGTTTTTTCCAAATCGTATTGGGCTGATACCTTTTCCGCATCTCCTTCTGCCGCCGCTCCACCAGGCAGTCCACATCATCCAGGTGCTTTCCCTTGTTCGCCGTACCGGGGCCGCCATTACAGCCCATGGAGCAGTTAAGGCAGTCGATAAGCCCGTACACCGGGGCGTTTCCCTTTTTGATGGATTCGGAAAGATAGGCAAAGTAGTGATACACCTCCGGGGAGCCCTCGATCTTGCGGGTATGGCCGGCAATTTCCTTGTCGTAACGCTGGGCCGTCCGCATGAGGCCCCCGGGACTGGAAAACAACACCGCCCGTTCGGCCGGGGGGTTGTCGTATTCCAGGGCCGGATAATCGTCAATGGGCCTGCCGGAACTTTCAATAAACTTCTGCATTGAGGTAAAGGCCACGTTGTAATCCCCGATACCCACCGCGTCAAATTCCCGCCGTTTGGAAAAACAGGGGCTTATGGCGGCGATTTTGTGGTTTTTATACTGGGGATAATAGCGCCTTATCATCTTCATAATATGCATCATGGGGCTGTCCGCCGGGGCAAGGTAGGGAATAAGTTCCGGCCGGTACAATTCAATAAACGAAACCAGGGTCGGGCAGGGCTGGGCGATAACCGTTGCGGGTTTTTTCTTTTTCATGTAGTCAATGTAGGACTTGACCGTCAATTCCGCCCCAAAACTCACGTCAAAAACCGCCTTAACCCCCAGGGATTTGAGGAGTCCGTTTACCCTGAGGTAGGTGCCGTCAAAACTCGCGGCAATGGCGGGGGCCACGATGGCGATAATAGGATCCCCCTTTGCAAGGTCCCCCATGAAGCCGTCAAAATCGTCGACCCCGATACGGGCGCCGTGGGTACAGGCGGAAATACACTCCCCGCAGCCGATACACAGATCCGCGTGGTGGTCCACAATCTTTCCGGATCCGTCATTACACATCTTGGCAGGGCAGGCCATAATACAGCGGTGGCAATTCACGCACTTATCTTCCAATACTTTAATAATTGGCCGCAGGGCAGTTGTTTGCATCTTACCCACCTAAAAGGATGAATGAAAAAAGGGGGATCACCCCAGGCAAGAATAATATGCTACAAGGTGCAAAAGGTCAACAGCGTTTTTTGGCGGAGAACAGGGGAGGGAAAAATACAAAATCCCTCCGGTTGACATGGTCCGGGCCGTAACAGTAACCTTGACATACTATGAAAGCAATCTACGGTAAGGGGCTGCGTTTTTTCAGCGGGACCGCCGCTGTTCTTTTTATATGCGCCGCTTTCAGCCTTTTTTCATGCGGGGCCGGTTCAAATAGGGCCGGTTCGGGGCCTGACGCCGGGGAAGTTCAGGAAGACCCGGGCGCGGAGGAAACGGCCGTCGCCGAAGCGGGGGGAAGCTTTCCGGGCAAAATCCCATGGACGGGCCCCCTGGGGGTCATCGTCTCCACCGCCTATCTTATGGAACTCCATGACGACGGACTCATGTACACCGCCAATAGGGTGCTTAACCCCGGCGATACCGTGGGCTGGAAGGAGGAAACCATACGGGCCAAACGCAAAAGCGATAACGTGGAACGTGATTTTTACCGCATCGACTCGGACGGCGAAGACCTGTGGGTACAGTCCTATGCCGCGGCCGGCCCCGGGGCGGAACCGGCCGTAATCATCGGCGAGAATACGGTGCTGTACACCAGGCCGGATCTGGCGGCCCCCGCTTCGGGTTCGATAATCTCCATACCCCAATACACCCTGGCGGCGGTGTTCCCCGGCATGGAAACGGATCTGTTTACCTGTATCAGCGCCTATATTGCCAATACCGGAACGGTGGATAAACGCTATGTAAAACGGCAGAACATCTCCACCGATTCCGGTGATGTAAAATCCATGCAGCTCTATCAGCTTGCCCTTGCCACAACAATAGGGCTCCGCAGGCGGGAACTGCTCAACAACGCACGGGAAATAAGCGGAAGCTTCGGCTCCCTTATCGGAGAGGCCCTGGCGGATTTGGAAGGCTATACGGAGATAGAGGAGTCCTTTGAGGTAAGCGAGGACAATGTCAATATACGGGACAGCGCCGGCGCGGAGGGCGAAAAGACCGGGGTTCTAAAAAAGGGCGATAAAATTACCGCCCGGAGCCGTACCAATTTTAAATGGCAGGCGGGGGGAAAGACCGATTACTGGTACCGTATCCCCAAGGGCTGGGTCTTCGGGGCGTACCTTAAAAAGGCAGAGTGAGGCCGGGAGTCCTGTTACCGGTAAGGTCGGGGGACAGGCCCGGAGCGT
>JAISRD010000118.1 GCA_031273835.1 Treponema sp.
TGAGCTGTGAGCGGGCGAAGGCGGAGCCTTCGCCTTGGAGTTTTACTTCGTAAAACTCCACACCCCGGCGCTTTCCGCCCGCCCTTGTCCTTAGCATGGAAATATTGTAAAACTTACGCGGAATTTGTCAATAGACGCGGTTAAAATTCCCTCATGAGAGGGGCCCGCTGACCAGCTTTCCTAGGCCCCGGTCCAGCCGTATGCGTACACGCCTTAAGGGGTCCGTTACAAAGAGGGCCACCTGGCATATCTCTATCAGGGTCCCCGGGGCGATCTCTCCCCGTACTTCCACCGCAGCGTTTTCGTCGGCGTTGATCTTTCCCAGAAGGAAAGCGATCCGGGCGCCGGTCTTTGCCTGCTCGTCCTCAAGGCGCTTTTGCAGTTCTTCCATTTTGGCGAGCCGCTGAGGGTCCCCGGCGGCCGCCTCAAGGGCGGTAATTTCCTTTAGTTTACCCAGTTTGGCGGCGAGTATCCTGAGCCGGTAATTGCACTTTTCCTTTTCCTGCTGGACGGTAAAATCAACGCCGCAGTGTATATGGGTGGTTTTGCCGGATTTTTTTCCGATACTGCCGGCGCAAAGGCCCCCGACGGCGTAGATTTCGCCCCCCAGGATCTTGCCCCGTTCACCCATCTCTATCCTTTCCATGGTATAGACCGAGGAATTGATGATTGCCAGGTCCACGACGATTGTCTTCCGGCAGGCGACCTTACAGTTTTCGATAAACCTGGTTTTAAGACCCCCGCCGACTTTAACCAAAGCCCGGCCCCTTCCGATAATGCCCCCCGAAACGGTGAGATTGTCCTTGATAACCGAGTCGGTTACGTCAAAGGTCTGTTTGATCGTTACCGAACCCCCTGAATATATCTTAAAACCGTCCGAAACCGGGCCTTCTATCTCCACGTCGCCGGGAAAGACGATATTCCCCGTATGGTAATCCACCGGCCCCCTGATCACCAGGTTGTCCTGAACATTGAGGGTCCCCCGGTCCTGGACAAGCTGGCCGTTGATCTCCGAATAGATGAATTTTCCGTCGATCCTGGTATTGGCCCCCCCCGTTACCCCGCTGGGCCGTATCGTATCGTGGGGAATCGCCGCCCCGTGGATGTCCCTGCCGTCCCTGCCCTCCTTCCGGGGCCGGAGTTTGGCCAGGACCTGCCCCTTTTTTACAATCAAAAAGGGGGAAATGCTCTTATAATCGATCCGGGCGTTGCCCGGCGGCTCCCGGGGCGGGGCGTTTAAGGCAGGGTTCATTTCAAAGTACGCCGCCACGCCCGTTACCGGAGGATCCCCCCTGGCGACGGTGATGTTTTTTATGATTCTGCGGTTAAGATTACAGTCCGTTACGGCGTTTTGTATGTTTTCCCAGAGAATTCCGTAGATCACATTGAGGCGTACCAGGGCGGAATTGATATAATCCGCCGAAAGGGGGTTCCCGTTACCGATGGGGGGATAAAAATCCGCCAGAACTTCAAGGTTATCCCTCGAAAAGAGGACCGAAACATTGCCGTCGTTCTTATCCCCGGAAAGGAGCGCCACCCTGTCGGCGGGGTCCTCCGAAGGGGAACCTCTCTTATCCTCTTCCATAAATTTCCCGCGCTGTATTTTGTTCCATAACTCCCTTTACAGTATCGGAAAAAACCGGAAAAAACACGAACCCCGGTATATAACGGCCTTGTTTTACAAAAACGAAAGGGGTATAGTAAAAACACGGGGGGATGTCATGAACTATTCCGATTTTGACAAGACCGAAGCGTATCAAAAGCTCGCGGCCCTGACGCCGGATTTTAATTTCGCGGCGGCCCTGGACGCTTCCAGGGTAAAAAACTGCGCCGTCCCCATGGCGGGCGGATTGTGCTATAACTGGGCCGCCAAGGCCGCCGGTGATTCGGTCATCACGGCCCTCCAGGCCCTGGCGGACGAGCAGGACCTAACGGGAAAATACCGGGCCCTGCTTGACGGGGAGCTCATGAATACCGGCGAGGGCCGCAGGGTGCTCCACCATCTTTTGCGGGGTCGGCTGGGAAAGGCGGTGATCCACCAGGGCCGGGATCTGGGGGAATTTTACGCCCGGGAGCTGGAGCGCTTTTCCGACTTTGCCGAAGCGGTACGCTCGGGAAAAATGAAGGGTTCCTCGGGGAAGCCCTTCAAAAACGCCGTACAGATAGGCATAGGGGGTTCCGATTTGGGGCCCAGGGCTCTGTACATAGCCCTGGACAATTGGGCGCAAAAAAACGGAACGAAAAAAATCAACGGTTTTTTTATCTCCAATGTGGACCCCGACGACGCCTCGGCGGTGCTTGCCCCCCTGGATCTTGCCGAAACCCTGTTTGTGCTGGTTTCCAAAAGCGGGACCACCCAGGAGACCCTGGCCAATGAGCTTTTTGTTAAGGACAAGCTTAAAAAGGCGGGGCTTGATCCGGGGGGCCACCTTGCCGCGGTTACCAGCGAAACAAGTCCCCTGGCCCATAACCCGGCCTATCTTGATTCTTTCTATATCGATGATTTTATAGGCGGCCGCTATTCCTCAAGTTCCGCGGTGGGCGGGGTGATACTTTCCCTGGCCTTCGGCCCCGCCGTGTTTAAGGCCTTCCTCAAGGGGGCCCACGAAGCGGACGCCCTCTCCCTTGAAAAGGACATACGGAAAAACGCCGCCCTCCTTGACGCCCTGCTGGGCGTGTGGGAGCGGAATTTTCTCAAGTTTCCGGTTACCGCGGTACTTCCCTACAGCCAGGCTCTGGCCCGTTTCCCCGCCCATCTGCAGCAGCTTGACATGGAATCCAACGGGAAACGGGTAAACCGGGCGGGGCGGGAAATTTCCTACGCCACGGGCCCCGTCGTTTTCGGCGAGCCCGGCACCAACGGGCAGCATTCGTTTTACCAGCTCCTCCACCAGGGAACGGATATTATCCCCCTTCAATTTGTCGGCTTTGCGGAAAGCCAGCGGGATGACGATACGGAGCTGGAGGGCTCGGTAAGCCAGACCAAGCTTAAGGCCAATCTTGCCGCCCAGATCATCGCCTTTGCCAGGGGCAAGGACGACGGGAACCCCAACAAGCGCTTCCCCGGCGGCCGTCCCTCAAGCCTTATCTGCGGCAAAAAGCTCGGCCCCGAAGCCCTGGGGAGCCTGCTCGCCCATTTTGAAAACAAGGTAATGTTCCAGGGCTTTGTCTGGAATATCAACAGCTTCGACCAGGAGGGGGTACAGCTGGGGAAGGTCCTTACCAGGCAGGTCCTTTCCGCCATGGGCGGCCCTTCGGGAGACGGCGCCCTGGATGAATACGGCAGGCTGCTGGGCATTTAACGCGGTTTCGTAAAGGAGGAAAATATGAAACAACAGGAAGTAATCCCCGCCGGGGAAGGATGGGTTGAGATCAACATCAGGCATTTTGAGGGGTCCCCCTCGGCCCGTATCGGCGATCAATGGATGCTGATCAGCGCCGGAGATACCCTCTCCGATAAAAGCAACTGGAATACCATGACGGCAAGCTGGGGAGGCCTGGGGGTACTGTGGAGTACCGACGTGGCCTTTATGTTTATACGTAATTCCCGGCATACCTTTGACTTTGCCAATCGCTCCGGACTTTTCAGCCTTTCCTTTTTTGACCCTTCCCACAAAAAGGCCCTGGATATCTGCGGGGAAAAATCGGGGAGGGACACCGACAAGGCCGCCGCCGCGGGACTGACGCCGGTCGTTTTTGCCGACGGTACCGTGGGTTTTAAGGAGGCCTCGCAGGTTATCAGCTGCGGCAAGCTCTATACCCATGATATTGATCCGGGGCGCTTTCTCGATCCCGACATAGAAAAGCACTATCCCCAAAAGGATTATCACCGCATGTTTATCGGGCAGATCTTAACCGTGCGTACCCGGCGTTAGCTATTTATTCTGCTGGGAAATTTCCTTGAACCGGTCCTGTATCTGAACCACCGCGTCGGTAAGGACCGGATCAAACTGGGTCCCCCTGCCGTCGGTGATAATTTTAAGGGCCTCTTCATAGGACATGGCCGACTTGTACACCCGGGCGCAGACCAGGGCGTCGTACACGTCCGAGAGGGACGCCAGGCGGGCCGCCAGGGATATGGCGGTCCCCTTAAGGCCCTGGGGATAGCCGTTGCCGTCGAAGCGTTCATGGTGGCTGTAGGCAATGTCATAGCAGTGCCGCAGATAAATCGAATTTTTGTCTACCACGGCCTTCATCATCTCTTCAATTATCTTCCTGCCCACGGTGGTGTGGGTTTTCATAATTTCATATTCATCGGGATCAAGCCGTCCGGGCTTAAGGAGTATCTTATCGGGGATGCCGATCTTCCCCACATCGTGGAGCGCCATGGCCTTGACGATGATGTCGGGCTCCATTTTCCGCAGTTCTTCCCCATAGGGTGAATTTACCTCCATGAGGTAGTCGATAAGGGCCTTGCAAAAATACTGGGTCCGCTTTACATGGCTCCCCGATTCAAGGTTGCGGTATTCAATGATATTGGCGATGGCCTGGAGGGTATTGTCCAGGGTCGAGGTGGCCTCGGCGGTCTTTTCCGCCACCATCTGTTCCAGGTTGTCGCTGTAATTTTTCAGTTCCACCTGGTTCCGCACCCGGAGCTTTACGATTTCCGGCAGGAAGGGCTTTGAAATAAAATCCACCGCCCCGGCGGCAAGGGCTTCGCTTTCGGAATCCGAGGTGGTGATAAAAATAACCGGAATGCGCTTATAATTTTCGTCGGCCTTCATCGCCTCAAGCATCTGGTAGCCGTTCATTTCAGGCATGAAAACATCAAGAAGTATGATCTTGGGGAACACCTGCATACGGCCCAGCTCTTCCAGGGCTTTTTTCCCGTTTTCGGCGGTAACGACGGTATAATCATCCTTGAGGATTTCCTCCAGGATCATACGGTTCATTTCAACATCGTCAACCACAAGGACAGAGGGAACCCGGGGGCTCAAACCATAACGGTTCTGAACTTTTTCCTCAGGCATTTTCAGCGACGACCTTTTCAACCTCTTTCATGGTTTCGGTAAAACAGGCCTTAACCGCTTCGACGGTTTCCGCCTGCACCGCTTTTGCCTTGATCTGGTTTTCCAATTCCAGGATTTTCGCGGCAAGTTCCTTAATAGAAAGATTGGCGCTTACCCCCTTTATCGTGTGGGCAAGCTCCTGGGCTTTAGCGTAATCCCCCTCATCAAGGGCGGCAAACAGGGGGTCGATCCGCGTTTCATCCTTAAATTTGGTAAGAAGCCTGATGTAAAGCTTGGCATTGTTCATTACCCGCTTTTTCCCATCTTCCACGTCAACATAAACAAGCTCCGCCATAACGCGCCTCCGGCAGATAGTATACATGAAGGGTTCCTCTTCGTCCAGTCATCAAGGGGGAATTTTCAGGGTATCGGCGTCCGCTTTCAATCATCGTGAAAAAACTAAAACTTAAAAAATTTTAACCCCGGACGGCGCGGACAGGTCCGGCGGGGGCGCTTTCAGGCCGGAATTTGAAAATCCTGATCCATATCCTTAAGGATATAACCTGCAGTCTTGACATTATACCTACCGTTCGGTATAATGAACTCATAACTATGGTGCGTATCGAAGTTATGGAAGAGCAAAGCCCTGAAAAAAACGAAAGCCCCGGGAATCCGAAGGGCGGGGTTCCCATTAGGATCATGGACACCGCCCTGGACCTTTTTTCCCGCCGGGGCTACGAGGGGACGGGGATTCAGGAGATTGTTGACGGGGCGGGGATAACCAAACCGGCCCTGTATCACCATTTCGGGAACAAAGAGGGGCTGCTGGGGGCGATAGTCTCCTCTTACGGCCGGCAGTATACCGGCGCCCTGGCGGAGGCGGCGGTTTACCGGCATGACCTGGT